>NZ_JMKW01000019.1 GCF_000686565.1 Helicobacter bilis ATCC 51630 | reverse complement strand
CAAACTTCAGATTCTAAGATATCCCCTAAAACACAACCCTACCACCAATATTAAATCCTAAGCCAAAGTTTTTATCAAATACACTGCTTTGTAAGCTAAGACTGCCATTTAAATACCATCTACCAAAGCTATATTCTCCACCACCTGTAAGGAATACATAAGACTTATAGCCTTGAGCTTTATATCTCATATTAAAGTTATTTACAGAATCACCTATATTGCCTATACTTGTAGTTGTAGTCCCACTAGAATCTACATTATTTTGTAAAATGATTGCATCTTGCTTTAATTGAGCGACTATAAAAATATAGCTTTGATTTGCAAAGTATTTACGACCATCTATACCTATATTTACGCTTATAGTTTGTCTTATGTTATCATCTGTATTCATAGCAAATATAGGTGTATTATCACTCTTTCTTTTAAAGCCACTTGAGCCTAATACATAATACGATAATCCTGCAAAAGGTTTTACAATATAACCCTTTTTCATTAAAAAAGCATAACCATAAGTTGCATTTAAATCTACATTAGAGAGTGTGTAGCTATACTCATCTTTAAAGAGAGCAAGTAAGTCAAAGTTATTAATTTGAGAGTTTTGTTTCTCATTTGTAAAGCTAAAGGCAGTATTGAGTGTTACATCTATTTCATGGTTTTCAATGAAAGTCCTTGTATAGATTCCAGCAAACATATTGTTTGAATTATTTGAAGTAAAGCCATTATTATTGCCATTAAATGTGCCATAGCCATAACCACCATACGCACCAAATGCAGTTTGGAGTTTATCTACAAAATAATCATATCCTGCATTAAAGCCATAAAGTTGAGCCGAGCCAGTCTTTGAGAAGTTAAGATTACCTAGCATATTAACCCAAGCATGATTTGGATATTCTTCTCTATTATTAAATCTCATGATTAAATCTGCTAAGGTATCAAACCATACTTCATTTGAGTTGTTATCAGTTGTAACATCACTTTGTATATCTGTTACTCCATTGTTTGCATTTTGTGTGTTTGTGTTAGAGCTACTTGCTAGAGTAGCTACACTACTTCTATAAACTGCATTACTATTTGTATTACCACTTACTATATTATTAATAGCTGCTATTCTTGTGTTTGTATTAGAATCTAGACTTGCTAGTTTTAGCTTCTCTGCTTCCCTTAATGCTGCTTCTAAATTCTTTTGATAGTTTTGCATAGCTATATAGCTACTAGCACTACCATGAATGCTAGCTACTCTTGCTAGACGATTTAGCTTTGCACTCTCCATTGATAGTGTGAGTGTATGAAGTGTTGATGCTTTATTCTCTAGGTTTGAGACATGATCTATTGCTGTATCTAGAGTCCTACCTACTTCTAGGAAATACTCTAGGTTTCTTGAGGCAGCTAGAGTTTGGTCTAGGTTTATTAAAAACACAAGTGAAGATTTATCATCATAGAATAGATTTTTTAGAATCTCATAGCTATTTGCACTCTCTTTTTTAATCGCATTTATCCATGAGTTATTTCCACCTGCTTCCATGTATAAAGCACAATCAAATGTGCTAGATTCTGCATTACATAAAGGCTTTTCTGTATTGCCCTCTATGAAGTTATTAATATCTACTTTATTGATTTTAAAGCCTATTGTTGTATCATTTACGACTTTTTCTATATCGATATATTTACCATCTATGCTACCGCCTTTATAAGTGAGTGAAAAGCTATTTTTCATCTTTTGTTGTGCGTAATCATAGCCTCTGTTTGCTTCAGTAGCGTTAGCATTGCTACCAAAGCCACAATACTTGCCATCTTGTTTGCATTCTTCTTGTTTATCTTGCTGACTTGGCTTTTGTATGAGATTGCCTTCATTATCAGTTGAGCCTATGCCATTTTCTACTACATTGCCATTAGAATCTGTTTGGGCTTTATCCATATCCCATGGATTGTCTTTGCCATTTGTTGTGAAGTCGGTTTCTTGTTTTGTATTGCCATTGCTTCCTGTTTGGCAGTCTTTATTTGTGCATTGTCCGCCATTGGTGTGTTCTGTTTTTATGGTTGTATTGCCGTTGCTTTTATCAAAAGTCGTAGTATAATCCCCTTGTGTGTAAGTGTAGCTTATAGATTCTGCTTTTATGAGATTGTATTCTACGCCCTTGCTACCATTAGTATTAAGCTGACTGCTTATACTCGATAAAGTCTTAGAATCTGCTATATCTGCCTGTAATGCCCCTGTGCTTCCGGGTGATATGTCTAGTGTTGCTTTGCCTTTGATATTCATACTTGCATTTTTTATTTCATTGTTGCTAGAGTCATTTGGATTTGCTTGAATGCTAAAAAGGATTTTACCTTTGTTATTAAAGTTTCCTGTTACTTCTATATGTCCGTTAGCTCCCAAATCTATTGTATTGTAGTTATTGAGATTACCTGTGAGATAGAGTGTCGGTTTATCTCCACTTACAAAGCCATCATCGATTAGAATCTTTCCATAGTTATTTAATGCACCTTTTGTGAGTTCGGTTTGCTCTATTAAGATATTACCACCATTTGCAACTTGTCCTGTGCTATTTGTAATATTATCATTTGTCATAATATCTGGCAAGACTAGATAATGTTTGCCATCACTTGTTGTGATATATGTGCCACTTGCGTTTTTGTAATCTGATTCTGTTTTTTCATTATTTCCATTTGTGTTTTTATTAGATTCTATAAGCTTTGCTATCTCATCACCACTCATATTTTTTAGGTCTTTAGAATCTACGCTTACATTTAGGTATTTGTCAAACTTTTGGTCTATGTTTTCGCCATTAGCATTTAACTCAATTTTCATAACACCGCTATGCTTGCTCGAGTCTTTTAGGTGTAAAAGCTCATTGACATTTAGGGCGTTAGCTGTGATTTTTGAAGCGCCGTTTGTGATGATTGTCTGTCCTTTTTTGTTTGTAATGGTGTTAAAGATACCGGTTTTCATGTAAATATCAGCTTCCATTGCACTCAGTTCGTTGATATTTACTTGTTTAATATCCCCAAAGTTTATATAGCTTGTAGGTCTTGCAGCAACGAAGTTGATATTTAGAATATCACCGCCACCTTTAAACCACAAAGCCGCAGAATCTGCTGTATGACTTGTGCCTATTTCCATTGACAGATTATTGATGAAGCTTTTACCGATATTTTCACTCACGGTTGTATATGCACTGCCATCAGTTGGATGCTCAAAACCTACACGATTTGCATTTGCTTTCCACACAGTGAAGTTATTAAAGTGAAAGTTTTTTGCTTTGAGTGTGCCATTTCGAAATTGCAAATCATCAATAAAAGTGGTGTTTTTTACACCGCTTAAATCAAGATAGCTATTATTTAGCGAAGTAACTAGCGAGATTGCTTCCACTTTACCAGCATAGAAGTTATTGCCTTTGATTTGAAGTGTATTAAATGAGCCAATACCGCTTTCATTCGCTGTGCCACCAGTTACACTTTTTACGATAACATCACCCTCTTTACTATTTAGCTCTATCCAACCCGCACAAGCTTGAGTGATACAAATATCAACGGCAAAACCGACATTCCCTACCACTATATCTTTTTTTGTACTAACAAAGATATTAGAATGTCCCATGCCTTTAATACTTTGTGAGATAAAACCACCTTCTTTTGCATTAAATTTTATCTCACTTTTTGGAATCACAGCAAAGCCACCAACCCCACCAATACCATCAAAATACACATCATCTGCAACGATACTGCCGTCCGCATTGACATTTAAAACCTGCGATAATCTACCAGCAGCTTTACCTATATTAATGTTATTTGCATATAGATTTATTACCCCTTGAGAACCAGTAAGTCCATTTTGATTAAAAGATACTCTATCTATATGTAGGTTTTTTGTATAAGCACCATTATTTGCACCAATGATAACATTCAATCTAGTGCCACCACCAGTATTATTATGTGCTAAACCACCAATTTTTGTATCTACATTGATATTGACATTCCCGTTAAAGCCCAATAGACCAGTATGAGAATTGTAGAGATCATGTATTGTGATTTTGCCTTCCCATGGATTTTCTGATTTTATATTAAGATCTACGCTGCCACCAAAGTTATTTGTCCTCAAATCAATACTTGTAAAAGTGAAACTACCACTTTGATTCCCATTGGCAATATGCAATGTATCTGAAGTTGCACCCCCACCGAGATGACACAAAGTCCAATCACAAGCAGCAATCCAAGAATCTTGTCCTCCGGCTCCCAACCATTGCTCCTTGCCATACCCTACATTACACAGCAATAGCGTAGTTCCAAATATAGAGACACATAAGTATTTTGTCTGCACCCGTTTTAGCAAAATATCACTTAATATAAAAGCTTTGCCCTTTAATTTCATTCCCCAATTTTTACCACTCATTACACTCACTCCAAAAAAGATAAATATTTGCAATAGCAAATAAATATTGTATGGGATTCTAACAAAAAAGAATAAATTTAAGTAAATTTACCACCAATTCTAATTTCTTACTATTATTTTACACACTATAATCCCATTTCTCATAATATCAAAAAACAAAAGGGATTGATTTATCAATACCCCTAAAGATACAATGTATATGATTATTCTCAAGGTAGAGAAATGCACCCTCTAGCATATAGGGCCAGTTAAAGTCATCAAGCTGTGGTTGCAGGTTATGACAATAGCAAACAATGGCGATTAAAAAAGTATCATGCGTGATGAATATCTCCATATCTTCACAAGTCTTATCAGCAAAGATATAGTTAAAGAGTGTTTTCATACTCTCTTCTACACCACGCATACCGGGTAAGCTCTCACCACGCAAAAACGCAGATATTATAGAATAAGGCGATTGCGTTTTAAATAACTCTACTGCTTTATCTAAGTCATTGATATAGGTATCTGTAAGTATATTTGTATGGATTATTTCTAGTTCTTTATGTTTAGATTCTTTATAGCCTTTCGCAAAAAGATTTGCAGTTTGGATACACCGCTCAATTATGCTTGTGTGTATTTTAGCAATAGAGAAGTTACAATGCAATCCAAAATGCTCTGCCATGACTTCACCTTCACGAGTGAGTAAAATATCATTTCCCGTTTCATTTGGTGGTATTTTATCTCTTAGTGAATGTCGTAAAATCATTTTTGCATTTTTTGGGCTTATGGCTGCACTTTGTGCAAACCCCTTGTATATTGTTGCTATCATATTTTTCCTCTATTATTTAGAATCTCTGTTAGAATCTATCTGTCTTGCTGCTCTATAACTGGTCGTAGCCTGTAAGTATAACCAAAGGTTGTTAAAGGCACAAATCTAAATTCTGCTTTCACATAGATATTATCAATTACGCTAATTGTATTACCTTGTGATAGCATAGGCGTCCTATTGCTCCCAGCCTTTAGTCCAATACCAAAGCATTTAATGTCTTTATATACGCCAACGCCTACATTAACGATATTTTGCGTCCTAAAGTCATAACCTAAATCCGCTACTAAACCAAAATAGCCCAAATCTCCACGCAGTGAAGCACTCAAATAATTTGACGAGTCTATGGGCTTATAAGTCAGCGTAGTAGGATCAATACTCCATGCCGCATCATCTCGTTTTAAGAAGTAAGAAATACTTGCTGCATACGCCCCTTTTGTATATGAGGCATTTACCCCTATTTCAGTAAAATTACTATAAAACCATGAGTAAAAAAGGCTAAGATTTAAGCTTAATCCCGGAAGTGGTGTCGTGCCAAATTTATTTTCCATAGGGATACGCAAAGGTGAGATTGTATCATCAAAGTTAAAGGACTGACTAAGCTTCCAATAAAAGATTTCAGCACCATTACGATTATAGATATAGTTTGACATGCTAAGGTCAAGCCGCCTTATCATTTGATAGATATTGCCAAAATTTTGTGGATTCCAAATATTTGCACCATTTTGTATTGCATCAAGCACACCAACGGGTAATTGCGTATAGGTTTTTAGAATCTCTGGACTTAAGATCCCATTTGTAAATACCACTCTATCAACTGGGGCATTAAATAAAACTGCGGTTTGCATAGAGTGGAAAAAGTTCCCATATCTTCGCCCAATATCGCTATTTACAGAAATTCTATAATTAAGATTTGCGTAATTACCCATATTCTCTTGCATAGCGATAGAAGTATTTGGGGCGGTATAGATTATAGTATCTTTTGTATTTGTAGCATAGGTATTCCCCGCAAAGACATTAAGCCATGCTCCAATAGAAAAGTATTTATTGAGAAATGAAAACTGCATACCAATGGGAATGGAAAGCTCATTTGATAAATATGAGTAGCCACTATCTCTATACGCATACTGCATCTTATAATCAAGCGAATACAATAATTCTTTTATAAATAAAGATCCCATGTATTTATGATATTGAATATTTGGGAGATTCTGAAATGTCGTTGAGTTATTTTGTGTGTAAAGGTTTAGATAATAGCGTAGATTTAAACCAAAATAGTGATTATCTGTTTGAGCGTAAAGATTTGCCTTTGAGATATATGAGGTTTGATTGAGAAAATATCTCACATCATCAAGCCGCATATAATCAATGTCATTCATAAATGCTAAGTCAAAGAACATAGCATTATCAAGCTTAGTTTTAGCACCAAAATATTTTTGAATCACATTTCTTTTGCTATGCTTGAAATCAAAACCATAAACATGCTGATTGAGTAGATTTAGCTTTTGCATATATTCATCATTATTGTAGAAATACTTGAAATGCAAGATATATTTATCGTTACTGCTATCAATAGCTCTAAACTCAAAATTTGCACCGCCACCCCTTGAAGTCCTTACCTGTGGGCTAATAGTCATATCCCAGAAGTTTTGCAATGCTACATAATAGGGCTGAATATAGGTAAAGCCATCAGTGCTTGAGCTACCTAAAGTTGGGTATAAAATACCACTTGTGCGTTTATTCTCAAGTGAGACTTTAAGGTAAGGCAGATAAAATACCGGCACATCGCCAATGTAGATTCTAGGATTCCATAAAGCAAGTGTATTTTTTTCCTTATCATACGCCCCTTTGCTTGAATCAATACGCCATGCAGGACTTACAAAAGAACAACCTGAAACCATAGAATCTGCAAAGCGATAGATTGACTTTTGAGAGCTAGCACTCTCTGCATGAGTCCAAATGCCTGTATCTGTATCCTGTATATAAAAGGGTCTGATAATGCTAAAATCACTATTGAGATAAACTGTCGCCTGTTTTGCAATCACAGAGAGTGTGTCGCCTTTATAAATGCGGACATTACCCATTAATCTAGCTTGTTTTAGCTCGGGATTATAGATAATCTCATCAGCGATGATATAGGCTTCTTTATTTTTCAATATCGCATTACCACGCACAACCATATAATTGTCATAATGCTCTATCTCTTCACCTAAAAGCTCAAAAAGCTTTGAAAAATCTGTATCTTTTTTGCTTACGCCTGTTTGCAAGTTTTTTTCATTTTCTCTCTTTTCACTCTCACTCATAGTTTGTTTTATGTCTTTAGAATCTTCTTTTTTAGTGTCTGAAAATGTCGGCAATACTTGTTGCTCTTTAGAATCATAAAAGAGTGTTGCACTATTTTGATTCTGTGAAGTTTGTATATCCGTAAGCTGTTCTACTCCATAGACAAAATGAAAAAAAAGCAATACAGACAGAATCCATTTTAGGAATATCACATTTTTTTTATGAATCTTAAAGGCAATATAATACATAAGAAACTCTATGCCGTAACCACGATGGTATGACTCATTTTATCATGTAATGCACGATAGAATCTATCCACAAACGCCACAATGAACCCAACATAAAGCACCGCTCCAAAGATACATTTTATTATCGCTCTTTTCATGCTTACATGCAAACTTGGCTTATCAAAACGATAAATATCCACAACCCTTATACGCAATATAATCTGCCCTAAAGTCGCCCCATAATAATACACAAAGAAGAAATAATACACAATCTCTAGCCCAATGTATATCGCCATATAAAGCAATAGTATCTCAAAGGCTTCTTTTGAAGTTTTACGCATATCTTCTAGTATTTTGCTATTATCTGTCGTGCTATTTAGCGTTGTTCGCGTGTTTGGCAAACTATAAGTTTTTTCAATCGTCTCTTTTGCAAGCACTAATCTTTCTTGCTGTGCTTGTGAAAAAAATAGCGTAATAACAAGACTTAATAGAATCATATCAATCAAATACGCACCAATTCTTAAACTAAGCGGTGCTATCTTGATATTTTCTCTAAATAAATCATTCTCCAATCTATCCATAACCTTTCCTACTTTTTTATAATCTTATTTTATCGCCTTTGGTTTATAATCTCTAGGGCTAGATTCTTATGGAATCTATCTTTCATATTTTGCGATCGATAATTACTAGAATCTGGCTTTTTTGTCGTTTTAAACCAATAAGCAAAATATCTCTTGTATAATCTCTATTAGATACTCCGCTTTCCTTTATGTAGCAATTGCCAGAAGCTTAGATTCTAAAAATCCCACTCCAAGCCCCACAACCCATACAAAGATTAACACAATACTAGATTCTATGCACTAACTTTATATATCATCTCTTTATATGCCAAGCATGGGGATATACTGAAACAAGTAAGACACAACAAAGATTGAGAAAATACAAAGGATAGCACACATAAAGGCTACAAAGCGAATGGGAGCGGTGCTATTGTCTTCATAAAAGTTTTCATTGCTGCCTTGTTTGAAATACATAGCAACGATTAATTTTAGATAATAGCACACTGCAATGGCACTATTTAACATCATCATAAATGCAAGCAGCATTTCATTTTGCTGCAAAGCATTTGTAATGACAAAAATCTTACCCCAAAAGATAGAAAATGGCGGTATCCCAGCAAGAGATAACATAAATAACGCCATGCTTAAAGCCATTATAGGATGCTTTTTCCCAAAGCCATAGAATCTTTGCAAGTCGTAATCATAGCGAGTTTGCGTATTAAGCGGCTTTGCTATCCATAGCATTGTAAATGCTCCAAGATTTGTTATCAAAAACAATACCCAATAAAGTATCAAGGTATCAAATGTCCCAAGATAGATACAAGCAAGGGCAAAACCAGAATGCGAAATCGAGCTAAATGCAAGCATTCTTTTCACATCTTTTTGCACTAGAGCCATAATATTTGGCAAAGTAATAGTAATGAGTAAAAGGATTCTAACAAGATATTCAATGTAATTATGCGATGCGTTTTCGCTCTGTAAAAGCGGTAAAAAGAGTATAGCAAAAAGACCAAAACCAGCAATCTTTGGCACAACAGAAACATAACCTGCTAACACAGGGTTACTTGCCTCATACACATCTGGCATCCAGCTATGCCATGGGACTAATGAGACTTTAAAACCAAGCCCTGCAAGCATGAAAAGCATACTAAAAAGCAGCAATAAGACATCTAAAACATGTCCGTGTAATAAGACATTTTTGTATTCAATAGCATTTCGTTGTAATGAAAAATCGCCAAAATAGAGATAAAAAAGCATGATTCCAAGTATGAAAAATATGCTTGCAAGCGCACTTGCTACAAAGTATTTTATCCCTCCCTCAATGCCATAAATCCTGCGATTAAACGCTAACATCGCCGCTAAAGGCAGACTGCCTATCTCTAGTCCAAGTAACACTAATACTAAATTATTACCTTGCACCATAAGCATAAAGCCTGATATGGAGAATAGATAAAGCGGATAAAACTCTGGTGTTTGAAACTCAACAAATTTATATTTTGAAAAAGTAAGCAATATAAACCAAAATGAAGCAATGAGAATAATATATTCCGCACTTAGAGTAATGGCTGAAACATTCTCAATATGCCCAACGCTAAGGCAGAAAAAGAAAGCCGCTGCGATAAAAATCATACATAAAGATAAGCTTGTATTGCGTGAAAATTGACTTGCAAATACATTGCTAAATAGCACAACAATAGCCCCTAGCACTAAAATGACAGAAGGCATATACATGTATAAATAAGTGTAAAAATCTAGCGTATTCATATTTACTCCTCTTTATTTGTGCTATTGCTTTGATTGTCTATACTTTGAGATTCTGTATTAGAATCCATGCTTTCTCTTTGCGGTGTGGGCGGTGGTAATTCGCCAAGATTATCCATTATTGTATTATTTAGCATTGCCCTTTCTATGACTAAGCCATTATTGACTTTAGCGATATGCTTTTTTGTTGCTTTCTCTTGTGCTAGAGTATAGGTTGTGCCTACGAGTTGCTGCACAGAGACTTGCATAGGTTTTAAAAGCGTATTTGGAAACACACCAAGCCATATAATCACAAATGCGATAGGACCTAGCACACACAATTCTTTGAATCCTAAGTCTTTTAGCGATTGTGTGATATGTGTTTGTTTCAATGTGCCATAGAATACATTCTTAAAAAGATATAGCATATAACTTGCTGCGATGATGAGTGTAGTCCCAGCGATAGCGGTTATAATAGGCGAGGTTTGAAAATATCCATAAAGTGATAAAAACTCCCCTACAAAGCCGATAGTAAGCGGTAAACCAACATTTGATAGCATAACAATAGCAAAGAAAGTTGAGTAATGTGGCATAACATGTGCGACACCGCCAAAATCATCAACATGTCTTGTCATCGTGCGATAATAAAGCATACCTACTAACATGAAAAGCCCCCCGCTTGTAACACCATGTGCTACCATCATAAAAATCGCACCGCTAATGCCCTCATTATTAAACGCAAAGATTCCAAGCACAACGATACCCATGTGTGAGATTGAGCTATATGCGATAACCTTTTTTATATCCTTTTGTTTAAAGGCAATAATACCTGCATATACCACCATAATAACGGCTAAAACGCTTACAATCGGCATAAAATGCACGCTTGCATCAGGAAATAAAGGCAAAGCAAAACGCAATAACGCATAAGTCCCCATTTTTGAAAGTAAAGCAGATAGCATAACACTGCCAAGGGCTGGGGCTTCACTATAAATATGTGGTAGCCATGTATGCAGGGGAATGATTGGAATCTTTACAGCAATGGATACAAAAAAGCCTAAGAATAGCCATATTTGTGTATCTAATGGAAACTTTAAATCTCCGCTTAACCACACGCCTAAATCAAAACTCCAATATCCAAGCTGCTCATAACAGAGATAGCCAATATAAAGGATTGCAAGTAGCATCATAAGGCTTGATGCAAAGGTATAAACAAAGAATTTTAAACCAATATAAATCTTTTGTCCGCTACCCCAAACACCAACCATATAAAGCACAGGTAATAATGCAAGTTCCCAGCATGTATAAAACATTAATACATTCTGTGAAACAAAGAGAGCCATAAGTATAGCTTCAAGTGATAGCAAACATACAACAAAGGGCTTTGCATCATCTCTTCTTTGCAAATAGATATTCGCAAGGAAAATAATAAAGGCAGTCAATACAATCAAAAACAAAGAGATTCCATCAACAAATACAATATAATCAATGCCAAGGGCTGGAATCAAAAATATCTTTGTAAAAAACTGCGTATCCGCTATATCCGCACGATAGCTAATCCATAAAGCGATAACAAGCCCAAGCTCAATAAAAGAAATAATTCGCCCAAATCGCTTTGCCCCGCTATCATCAAACATGAATATAAATAAACATGCTACAAGGGGGCAACCAATAATTAAGCTTAATAAATATTCCACTTTTACTCCTTGCTTAATTCATTATAAAATACATAAGCGTTACACATAATAAAATGGCAACACCAGCACTCATTAACCGCAACATACTGCTTAGATTCCCATTTTGCAATGGTCGCAACATATAGCTACATAGCACAAAGCATTTTGCAATACCATCAACTATTTTATCTAGAATCCCCATATCAATAATATGATATAAGAAATCTGATATAAAGCCAAAAGGTTTCACAATAAAGATTCTATATAAATGCGGAATGTAGTATTCATTTTCTAGAATCTTATGTAAGATATTTTTCTTACCATCTTTATAGCCATTTCTATACATAAAATACGCACTCACAATAGAGAGTATCACAAGCCCTAGAGTAAGTGAGATAAGCATGATAATATTATCTACATGTATTTTTGCTGGAACAAGCACAGATGATAAGAAAGTATCAAATTGAGTATAAAATAACCCAGCAACAATAGCTAGAAATGCTAAAGGAGTCATAGCATATAGCATAACCTTACTTGCTTCATGTGGATGCTCGTTATGATTTTTTGGTGCTAAAAAGACTAAAGTAAAAAGTCTAAAGCTATAAAAAGCCGTGCAGATAGCACCAATAAGCAGCACAATCCATAATTCATACGAGCTTGTAAATGCGACTTCTAGAATCTTATCTTTTGAGAAATAACCAGAAAGTGGCGGGATACCACAAAGGGCGATAGAGCCTATAAACATGAAAATCATGCTAATTTTTAAAGGCTTATTTAAAGCCCCCATTTTTGTAATATCAAGTTTGTCATTCATAGCGTGCATAACATTACCCGCACCTAAGAATAAAAGCGATTTAAAAAAGGCATGTGTGAAAAGGTGAAAAAGGGCTATTGTATAAGCCCCAAGTCCAGCCGCTACAAACATATATCCAAGCTGTGAAAGCGTAGAGTAGGCAATAATCCTTTTTAAGTCTTTATTTACAATTGCCATAAGTGAAGCAAACACGGCTACAAATGCCCCAAGACATGCGATAAAGTAAGCAACTTGTGGGACACTATTATAAAGTGGGGCTAATCTAATGACTAGATATACTCCAGCAGTTACCATTGTAGCAGCATGGATTAGGGCTGAAACTGGTGTTGGTCCCTCCATAGCGTTTGCAAGCCATGTATGCAGTGGAAATTGTGCGGATTTTCCCATAGCACCGATAAAAAGCAAAATAGCAGCCCATGTTAGCACAGAATCTTCTGGTGGATTACTTGCTAATTGTATAAAAATCTCATTATATGAGAGTGAGCCTACACTTGTATAGACTAAAAAGATTCCAAGTAGCATACCTAAATCAGCGATTCTATTCATCACAAAGGCTTCAATAGACGCTGCATTTGCACTCTTTTTTTGATACCAAAAGCCAATGAGTAGATAAGAGCAAGTCCCAACGCCCTCCCAACCGATGAAAAGCACCATAAGATTATCGCCACCAACAAGCAGTAGCATTGAGAATACAAATCCGCCAAGATAGGCAAAAAAGCGATTGAAACCTTTATCGTGTGCCATATAACCGATAGAATAAAAATGCACCATACTTGAAACGAGTGTAACGACTAGAATCATCACTGCATTAATATGATCAAACATGAAAGAAAAGGTTACTTGAAACTGCCCTGTTTGGATAAAATCCCATAACACAACATGAAAACTCTCACCACCATTCATTAAAAAATAAAACAATAAAAGTGCAAGAATAAAACTCGCACTAATACAAAGAGAAGAGATATAGCCAAGCATAATGGAGGGTTTTAGGGTAGAGCTAAGCCCAGCCATAAGAGCGGATATAAGTGGAAGTAATATCAAGGCTATAAGTATTTGTTCTTGATATTGCATAATCGTTGTAAAAAGCATAATTACCCCCTCATGTTACTAAGCTTATCAATATCAAGCGTTTTATATTTTTTATATAGCATAAGTACTAAGCCTAAGCCAATGGCAACTTCTGCTGCTGCTAATGCAATGACAAATAATGCCATAATCTGCCCTTGCAAATCGCCCTTATAATAGCCAATAGCTACAAAGGCTACATTGACAGCATTGAGCATAATTTCAGTAGCAAAGAGTAGAAGCAAGATATTTTTTCGCCTTAAGATTCCATAAAGTCCAATACAAAACATAATGGCACTAAAAACAAGATAATGATTTAATGTAATCATTGTGCCTCCTTCTGTGAGAATTGATTGTGCGGTATTGCTTGATTATATGTTAATGAATCTTTTTCATCTTTTTTGACTTCATTTTTTAGTGAATCTTCATGTGTAAATTCTGGCTTATGAGAGCCTACGCCAATACCTGCTATCATTGCCATTAAAAGCATGATTGCCGCTGCTTCAAAGCATACAAGATAGTCTTTAAAGAGTAAATGTGCGAGTGCGTTTGTGCTATTGTCGTTTTGATATGGGATTGTTGTTTGTGTATTGCCAACAACAATTAAAAGCCCAATAGCAAAAATACTTACAAGTAGCCATACCATAAATTGATTCTGAAATTTTTCTTTGACTTCCTTGCTTACATCAAATAGCATCATACCAAAGGCATACATAACCACAACAGCACCCGTATATACAATAATCTGCACCACACCTAAGAAATCAGCATTAAGCAAAAAGAATAAACCAGATACTAAAATCATACCAAAAGCAAGTGCGGTGAGTGCGTAAAGAATGTTATTTGTCATAACGACAATCAAAAACGCACATAAACACAACGCACCAAATACATAAAATGCGATAGCCTCAAACATACCTACTCCTTAGTAATCTAGCGGTGTTTGCTTGACTTCTTTATCTGCACTTGGACGCACAGACCCAAATCCCACAAACTCAAGCTGATGATGACTTTTTGCTTCTTCTAAATCTTTTAGAAAATCTTCTTTTAAACCAAAATGCGCTCTTTGCTCACTTGCATTCTCAAAGCGATTCCCCATAACAATGGCAAGCTCTGGGCAGACCTCAGCACATAAACCACAATAGATACACCGACCTAAATTAATCGTGTAAGAATCAATCTTTTTACGACCATCTTCACCCTCATGCGTTAAGATTCTAATGCAATTACTCGTGCATATCTTTTCACATAAACCACAGCCAATACATCTCTCACTACCTGATTCTAACATTCTCTGCAAGTTATGCACGGCACGATACCGAGGGCTTAAAGGCTGTGTTTCAAAAGGATAGTTAATCGTTACTGGTTTGCTAAAAAACTCTTTTATTGTTAAGCCTAAGCCTTTGATAATATCTGCACCCAAGCTTAACTTCACGCTTCGCTTAAAGCTTTCAAAGCCATTTTCTGGCATTTTCTCCATACTCACAAAATAATAATCTTTCTTTTCTTGTGAATCTGTCTTTGTCTCTGTATGTGTTGTTTGCATACAATCTCCTTATAATAATACAATGCCTGTAATAAGTACATTTGCCAAAGCCAAAGGCACAAGCACTTTCCAACAAGTATTCATCAATTGATCTGGGCGGACATGTGGCAGAGTAGCCCTTACCCACATGAATAAAAAGATGAAAAAGCACACTTTTAAAATGATAGCAATACCACCGGGGATAAAGCCGATAGGATTAAAACCACCTAAGAAAATAAGGCTTACAACAAAGCCAAAGGCAAACATATGTGCGTATTCAGCGATGAAAAACATACCCCATTTTAAGCCACTATACTCCGTGCAATACCCTGCTATAATCTCTGCTTCATGCTCGAGTAAGTCAAATGGCGTTCTGTTTAATTCTGCATAACTTGCGATTAAGAAAAGCAGGAATGCTAAAGGCTGCTTCCATATAAGCCAATCAAGCACACTGCCGCTTTGATAGCTATTCATAGCCACAAGTGAGAGTGAGCCTACTAACATAATGGGTGCTAAAATCGCAAGCCCGCTTACAATCTCAAAGCTTAAGACTTGGATACATGCCCTAGCCCCACCTATTAAACTCCACTTATTCCCACTGCTAAGCCCTGCTAAAAGCGGCGCATAGATTCCTACTGCACCAACTGATATAAAAAAGAGTAAGCCGACATTAATATCTGAAATAATCGGCGTTACCTTATAGCCAAAAATCTCAAAATCAGGAAAAAATGGAATAGCAACCATAGAAGTCATCGCACTCACTAAGGCTACAACGGGTGCTAATGTGAAAATAAACTTATTTGCACCTTTGGGGATAATATCCTCTTTTGTAAAAAGCTTAATCGCATCAGCCCCAAACTGCAACAATCCAAAAGGTCCTACATAAACAGGTCCAAGTCGCCTTTGAAAAAATCCTAGAATCTTTCTTTCAAGATATGTTGCAAATCCACCTAAAAATGAAAACACAAGCAAAACAACTAATACCTTTATAATAGTCTCAATGATAAACTCACTCATGCCCTATTCCTTTCTTCCTTATTCATTTCATCTGCCTTTACAATCTCTAGCGATGTGCTAAAATAGCCTTGAAACAATGCTTTTATATTACTAATCATAGGTGAAACAAGCAAAAGCATAGTATCTATTTCATTATCGCAATAAATCTCACTCTCAACGCGTATATCATTGTGTATAAGATATATAGAATCTCCCTCACTCAAGCCATGCTCTTGCATATATGCCTTACTTGCATATACACCGCTTTTTGATTGGAGATTCTTACTTGAGCGCGTTGTGTTATTAAACTGATTCTGTGTTTCAAGTAATAACGCATTATAGCCTATATTCTCACGCGGACATAATGAAAACTTCACTTCAAGGCTACTTTGTGCTTCTTTTTTATCTAAAAGCAACATATAGCCCCGATTATCCCTGCCATCTCTCTCAAAACTCACCTTTAAATCTTTATGTAGAATCTGCTTATAAGCGGCATTATTCATATACAAATATTCTGTAAAATCGCTTAAATACTCTAAATGTGAAATCTCATCAGGCAAAGCTTCTAACTCTCTTGCAATATCGCTTAAATCAAGTCCAGATTCTAAACAAGAATCTAAATAAGGCACACTAGGGATTAAAGGCAGGACTCTATTTTCTAGATTCGTTATACTACCCTCACTTTGTGCGAGTGTAGGTAGGGCGAAATTTGGCTTTATAGTAGGGAGATTAGAATCTAGAGTAAAGCTTCCCTTTGTGCGGATACCTATGCTATATTTAGATTCTATAGTATCACTTGGGCTTAAAGCACAAAGATTTGCTACGCCAATTGTATTTGTGCCTTTTGGAATATAAAGCAGGGAAAGATTTAGCCTATTGCATACAAAGGCGATTAAATGAGCTAGAATCTGAAGTTTCACTCCATTATCCATAATATCATGTCGCACAGATTCTGTAATGCCCTCCATAATCGCTGTTGCCACCGCATTTTCTATTGTGGGGGGATTTTTATCTGTAAAATGTGATTGCAATCCATAGCCTTCACTACTTGTAAAATCATGCGCTAAAAACTCATCAAAAACATATTGTGAGATCATTAAGATTCCATCTTTTTTGCTTAATTTAAGGCTACTTAAATCAGTCATATTTAATGCGTTTGCGATTATACTTGTATCATAGGGGCTTAGGTTATCTACTTCGCTTTTTGTGTCTGCTTGTTTCTCTTCTGCTTGATTTACTTCCACTTGATTTTCAACTTGAGAATCTTTAGATTCTAAACTCTCTTTAGAATCTTGTGTCAAAGTCTCTTCAGCTTCTTTTTGGATATAGAATCCCTCTACCTTTTGGACTTCCTTTTTCATAAATGCACTTAAGCTATTAGGAAAGCATTCTTCAAAATCATCAATTAAATCATTTGCAAATACTAAGCCAAGTATCCCCATAAGTGAAACATTCGCATTATCACCTTGTATTTGTGTAACATTTTTGCCAAGAGATTCTAAAAGTGTATCTTTAAAGAGAGTTATGCTTATTACTTGTGAGTTTTTCTGCATTTTTAGATTATTGTTTAGCTTGTAGCGAACAATTGGTGCGTCATGTTTAAAATAAGTATGTAATGCTATAAAGCTTGGACTTGTTTTAAAGTCTTCAAAAGTAGCAAAGAAGTTTTGTTTAGATTCTGTGCTAAATTGTGTATTATAAAGCTTTCTTGCTTGCAAAAAGTAATTTTCAAAATGCTGCAAACAATAGGCTTCATGATTTATTAATGGAATCTCTAGCTTTTTAGCAATCAGGTCAGCAAGAAAAGCTTCTTCATTACTCACATCACTGCCTATAAATATAGAATCTGCCCTTTGGAATGCTTGGTGCAATGCCGTTGTATTACGAGAACCAATAGATACCATATCAAAGGCAAACCGCCCTGCCCCACAAATAGGATTATATAAAAAATCATTTTGCACGCGATAGACTTTTTGTAAATCGCCCTTTACATCTAAATGCTTTACATTATATATAAGAGAGCAACCCCCCGCACAATGCGTGCAGGTAGAATGTATCTTTTCTAATTCCCACGCATTACTTGTATAGGTAAAATCTTTATAAGTCATAGCCCCGACAGGACATACAGAGATACACTCTCCACAATCCTTGCATTCATTCTTACCCACAAACTCAATCAAGCCTTTTTGTCTTTTCGCCCATACAGAATAGGGATCTTTCCCCATAGAATCTTTATAGTTATCTGGCGTGAAGAGGTTTGCTTTGCCTGCTTTCAAGTTTGCTTCACCTATATTATCCTTGCAAGTGGTAACACACCTTTCACACATGATACATAATGCTGGGTCATAAAAGCTTTGAGCAAAACTATATGACTTTTTATCTGCTTCTTGTAAGCCAAATTGTTGCGTATCAACCTTTGTATAAAGTGTGAAATCTTGCAATTCACATTCCCCGCTTTTATCACATACGCCACATTCTAAAGGGTGATTCACACAATAGGTAGTCATAATCTCATTTCTATCTTTTTGTAACTCTTCATTATGGACTACAACTTCCATGCCATCTTTTACTTTCGCATTACAGCTATACACCCTTTTACCATTGACTTCCACCATACACATTTTACATGCTAAAGTCGGGCTACAACCGCTTAAAAAGCAAATGGTAGGAATCTGTATATTATTGCGTCTTGCAACATCAAGGATTGTATCCCCATCATTTGCTTGAAGCACTTGCCCTTCAATCGTAATATTCATACTATGCCCTCTTATAATCAAAATATTTTGTAGAAGTTATTACATAATCACTCGCAAGGACTGCTACCATGCCTTTCATAAATGAAGTCTGCATAACTCTCACACTAAGGATAACATCGCCTACTTGTAGATTGATAATCTCATTATCCTGCAATTTTGTAGCAATGCAAAACTGCTTTGATACCTTTAAGATTCCATGCAACTCTTTGCCATTATACACTAGATTTTCACTTCTGTATTCATTGCGATAAAAGCTTAAATTGCCACTTAAAGCCGCTTTGTAGATAAAGATACCACTGCCCTCACTCATTACAATTTCTGGATATTCAAGCAGGGCTATATTATCTAAAGTGAGTTTTAAATTTTTAGAATCTAAAGGCATTTTAGATTCTAAAGAGTCAAAATCTTTAATATTTTTTTCTTGTAAAAACTCACTTAAAAAAGGAACTTCACTTGTAATATCTATCATATATTCACAATCAAGCCCTAAATAATCCCTGCTTATATCAAGCAAATCTCTTTGTATGCAATCTTTCGTGCTACTAAAAATATCATCATCTCTAAAACTTGGGTAGAGCTTTACTAGATTCCCATACATATCAATGACACTTCCCTCCATAAACTGCAATGGCATAATGGATAAATGCTTGTGTGGATTTTTAGATTCCGTTGTAGAATCTAGTTTGAAAGGCATGGGTGCAATGCTAAATTCAGCATTTGAGCGGATACCTAACACATTATTATAACTGCCATCATCATAAGCTAAATCGCATAACAAACCAATCGCATGGATATTATCATAGCAAAGCGGGATAATAGAGCAATTCTTATTGCAAAGAGAAATAGCGGATAGAATCTGTGCTATAAGCTTATAATGCTTAGAGAGATAGAAATCTTGTCCTATTAGAATCTTTATGTGAGAAGTTTGAGTAATATGAGATTCTAAAGGCTTATTATAATTACATATAGAATCTAAAAGAACTAATTCTGCTTCACTTACATTGCTTTCTGCCATAAGATAGGCTAAATCTTGTGCTTGTAGCCATGTCAAAGTATTTTGCAATAAGGCTAGATTCTGAACACTATTTAAAGCCTTATCAGATTCTAAAGTGTGTATTGTATCTTGTATTTGCTTTGTAAATAGGCTTAAAAGTAGTGTGCTAATAGCAAGTTCGCTTGATACTTCATAAGTAATTGCTAAATCACTTTGAAATCTCTCTTCAGCAATAGGGCTTATCCAAATATTTTTCACACCTTTTTTGAGTGATAGCTTTGAGAGATCACTACGCAATACGGGCATTTCATCATAGAGATAACTACCTAAGATAATCACAACGCCATTATGTTGTAAGTCTTTTATTGCGTTTAGATTCTCTACTTCTGCGTATGTATTACAAATCGCATTAAACTCTTTATAGGATAAAGCCTCGTTGCAATAAAGCTTTTTATTAGATTTTTGTGCTAAAAGATTTGCTATATAAATCTCTTCATTTGTTAGATTTGTCCCAAGACGCAGGGCATTTATTTGCGATAAAGCTTCATTTAAGCTGAAATTATTAGTTGTAGAATCTTGTAAGTTTTTGCGTAAAAAGTTATGTCTTCCAGCATGGCATAACTGCATGATATGGGCTTCATTTTTAATGCGATAGACTTCTTTTTTAGAATCTATATTATGCTTTACTTCATAATGCAAAGGGCAGTGCAAACTGCAATGAATGCAATGCGATTTAGCTTTCTCTAGCTCCCAAGCATTACTTGTATAAGTGAAACGCGTAGAAAACATAGCCCCTGTTGGACACACACTCACGCATTCATCACAATCTTCACAATAGGCATTAAAATCTACACCAATCTTTGAGTGAAAGCCCCCTGCAAGCACGGATAATACACTATTTCCCACATATTCATTACAAGTTCTAGCACATCTCTCACACATGATACATAAGGCTTCATTATAGACTTTATTATGAAAATGCACATAGTCATTTTGCTTTTGAATGGCAAAAAAGGGCTGAATTGCAACCCTAGATTCTAACACTTTATCTTGCAATTCACACTCACCGCTTTTATCACATACACCGCATTCTAAAGGGTGATTAATACATAAAAAGCTCATAATTTGATTGCGATATTTTTGTAGCTTCTCTGTTTGAGTATAGATTCTAATTGGCTTTGCTACATAGCTTTTACAACTTGCAATAATATTGCCATTATCCTCTTCTACCACACACATGCGACATGCACCCGTTGGTGTAAGCTTTTTAAGATCACAAAGTGTAGAGATATTTATACCATTATTCCTTGCTACGCTTAATAAACTCTCCCCTTTTTTCGCATAGCATTCCTTATCATCGATAAATACTTGAATACGCTCTGTCTTAGAATCTTCATGCTTTATAGCAATATCTGCTTGTGTCATGTTGTCTCCTTTTGCAAAGCTTCTTTGTCTTTATTAGATTCCCTATCACAGCCTACAACACACATGCTAATATAATAACACCGCATACATCGTTGTGCCTCAGCTATTGCCATTTCATTATCAAAGCCTAGATTGACTTCCTCAAAATTACCTGCCCTATATTCTGGCTGCAATTTATCACTTACTGCCCGAGTGTTGCCTGATAAAAAGCCCTTAATCTCTCTATTCTTATCAAATACACCAATTTGCTTTAATAAATCCTCCATTCTCTCATCATCATTAATCGCTACCTCGCCTGTTTGTAAGAAATTAGCTACAACGCTTGCTACTCTCCTGCCCTGCCCTACTGCATTTACAATCGTTAAAGGACCGCTTACGCAATCTCCTGCGGCAAAGATCCCCTTTTTTGTCGTTGAGAAACTTGCATCATCAACAGCAATTGTCTTCCATTTGCTTATCTCCACACCAAAGCTAGAATCTAAAGGGAAATCCATCTCTTGACTAACCGCTGGGATTAAAATATCACACTCTAGCATAACCCCACCATCTTCAATAAGCTTTAACTCGCCCTTTGGACTTGTATCACTTTTTATTAACTCATAGCGATTTATTTTCAAGGCTTTGATTCTAGAATCTTCTTGTATTATCTCATCTACCGCACTTAAAAACTGAAATACAACGCCCTCTTCACATGCCTCATGATACTCTTCTTTTGAAGTGTTTTTAATGATAGTCGCCTCATCTCTACGATAGAGCATAATCACACTAGAAGCCCCAAGCCGCACACAACATCTCACAACATCCATAGAGGTAAAACCACCGCCAACGCATACCACTTTTTTACCTGCTAGATTCGGTAACTCGCCGATATTAAATTTTTGTGCTAGATTTACAGAATCCATAAATTGAATCGCTGGTAAGTATCCCTCTAGTTTTGTATTTTCATTCTTACAGCCAAGCTTTTTACTAGCCCTTGTGCCAACAGCTATCACTAAAGCATCATGCTTAGATTCTAATTCACTAATATTTCTAGAATCTACTAAGAAATTTGTATGAAAAATAACACCTAAAAACTTCAAAGATTCTATATCATGGTTATATTCATTAATTGGCATACGATAGTTTGGCACACCTACTGCTACCTCACCACCTAAAACAGGCAAGGCTTCATACACATCGACCTTAATCCCCCTTAATGCCATATAATACGCACTGCTAAGCCCTGCTGGACCTGCTCCAATAACACCTACTGACTTATTAGCAAACTCTCTTGTCTCTATATTATTTGGGTGAGAATAGCCCTGCCATTTGCTTATGTGCTTCTTATTAAACTCAATATTTGCACCAATTCGCTTTAACTCCATAATGCTAATAGGATCATCTAAAATAGCCCTGCGACACGCATTCTCACAAGGATGCGGACATACACGACCACAAACTTGGGCTAAGGGCATACTCCCCCTTGTGCTGCTTAGTGAATCAAGATATCGCATATCTTTCACACCCTCAATATAGGCTGGAATATCCACACGAGATGGACACTCATCGGTGCATGGAGCAGTGATTTTTGATATATATTCTAGGTTATTTATCCTTGTTGTGATTGCACTTTTATATCGCTCTAAAGATTCAAAAGTGTTTTCAGTGGTATTGTCTCTAGTGAGATTGTAAGTTACGGGCATAAGTGTGTGAGTTTTTATCTCTTGCGTTGTATTTTTAGCACTTTTATTAGAATCTAGGGTATTAGCTCGGTCATATATGTTTAATAAGCTCCCTTCGCCTTTGCTTTGAAAACCGCTAAAATCACTCAAAGATACTTCCACAGGATTTTTATCTGTGTTAGCGTTTAGAATCTTGTCATGTTGAGCCTTTGAAAAAGGCGAAATATCTTTGTTAGATTCTATGCTAGATATTTCAGCACACGCCTCAATATGACAATTTTTAGAATCTACACTCTCTCTTGCTATCTTTCTAGCAGATTCTATCATTATGCTTTCTAAATCTTCTTTTTCCTGTGTAGCCTTTATATTCTCTATTCTTTGCATAACATCATGGACTAAGGAAGCTGGGGTAACTCCGCTTTCAATGCTTTGCTGCACCTTATCTACAAAGTCTCTTGCATCTTGCAGCTTCTTTGTGCTTTGTCTTAATTGCTCTGTTAAGTCATTTAGACTTTGCGTGCTATTCTCTAAAGCCGAATCTTTTTGTTTTGATAGAGGCAGGGCTTTTGCAAAGACTTCTGGTCTCTCTTTTAGAATTTGTAAAATAGGATTTGGTGTCGTTTTGCCAACTTCACATTTTGAAGTAGCTTTCATTAACTCACACACTTCCTTTAACTTTTCAATATCCTTTAATGCCTCACAATCACTTGCATAATTATAATTTTGTAGCTTTTCTAAAAGCTCATAAAGCACTTTGCCGCCATATTTACCCGGCGTGCATCTCCCACATGATTGTGCGTAGTTTTGATATTGCTTTGCATAGATTTTTAAGGTTTGTAAAATATCTAGGGAAGGATCAAAGATTACTATCCCATCCCAACCGACAAATGCTTTTATCTCTTTTTGTGTATTCTCAATAGGCTCTTTTGTAAAAAACTTTACTTGCGGTAAAACCTTAGGAAAATCATTTAAGCTATATGGAATGTTTGGATTTGTTTTCTTTACCATTACGCAACCCTTATCCTATGCTTTTTTTACAACTATTGTCCAATCAACATGATTAAACTGCAAAGAGTTCATAAGCGTATGTCCCCTTTCTTTCACATAGTTTGCACTCTTTGCAACATTCTCATGCTCTCCCTTTTCAAAGAGAAAAATACCGACTTCCCCACTATCTAATTGCGTTTCAATCAACTCGCCCATTTTGTCGTAAAATTCACTTTTTAAATGTCGTAAATCAAATCGTTTCATGCCCTACCCTTTTAGAATCTCTATCTATCTATTTCGCCTAAGATAATATTGCTATTACCTATAATCGTAATAACATCAGCTAAGTAATGTCCGGGCAGCATTGCCTCTAATACTTGCAAGTGATAAAAACTTGGGGCTTTTATCTTTACTCTGTGTGGATATGGATTCCCTAAAGAGCTTATAAAAAAGCCTAATTCACCTTTTGGCGATTCAGTCGGAGCATAGACTTCACCCTTTGGCGGTCTCATACCTTGTGTTACAAGCACAAAATGCTGCATTAAAGAATAGTTTTGTGTCATCACATATTCTTTTGGCGCGGAGATATATTGTGGTGCGTGTGCCATAAGAGCTGTATCTGTATCTTTATAGAGTTTCATTGCTTGTCTAATGATAGAGCATGATTGAAATACTTCTTCAGTGTAAAGCACATAGCGACCATAGCAGTCGCCACTATCTGTAAAAGGCACACTAAAGTCTAACTCATCATAGATTTCATAAGGCTCTTCCTTTCTAATATCATAAGGGATACCAGACCCACGCAGCATAACACCACTAAGCCCATAATCCTGTGCCATCTCTTTGCTGATTTTACCTACGCCCTCTAATCTCATACGCCAGATTCTATTCTTATCTAAAAGCCCTTTTATGAGATTGATTGTCTTTGTAACTTCATTTAAACAAGATTCTATATTTTCAAACCAATTATGCGGAATATCAAGCGGCACACCACCTATACGAATAGAATTATGCGTAAGTCTTGCCCCACAATAATCCTCTATCATGTCAAGCACATATTCCCTACCCTTAAATGCGTAAAGAAACACACTCATAGCACCAACATCAAGAGCATGTGTAGCCATAAAAAGAAAATGTGAGATAATGCGATTAAGCTCTAAAATGATTGTGCGTATAACCTTAGCCCTTCTTGGCACTTCTACCCCTAAAAGCGTTTCTACACCATAGGCAAAAGCATGATTATTGCTACTTGCAGCGGTATAGTCCATTCTATCAGTTGTTGGCATAAATTCATTATAAATCATATTTTCAGCTAACTTCTCAATCCCTCTATGCAAGTAGCCAATATCAGGATAAGCCTTTTTTACCATCTCTCCATCAAGCTCTAGAATCAGTCGTAATTGCCCATGTGCGCTTGGGTGCTGCGGGCCGAGATTTACAACCATTTTGCCTTCATCTTGCTCAAATAAAACATTTTCAAATTGCGTTTGTAGCTTATTAAAATATTGTGCCATATCTACCCCTATACTCGTTTTTCACGCACTTTTGGTTGAGTGTTTGGAAACTTTTGTAAAATCGGTGGTTTATTTGTCTCTTGATAGCTTATCTCATGCACCATATCGCTTGGTGTTGCACCTTTTGGCACTTCTTTGCCTATGCGTGAGAAATTGATACTATCATTTCTATCAATCCTTGCACTATCTCTTTGCTCTGGTCCTACAACATCTCTATATTCTCTACCAAAAATCTTATCGACTTCATACCATGAGGCAAACTCATCGCCTTTTAATGGATAGGTTTTTAATAAAGGATTGCCTACCCAGTCAATAGGCATAAGGATTCGCTTCAAAAATGGGTGATTGAGAAACTTTATACCAAACATATCATAGCATTCTCTCTCACTCCAATTCGCACAAGCAAAAATGCCACTCACACTAGGCATAGCCTCATTTTCTTTTAAAGCGCATTTTACACGCAATCTGCGGCGGTCTTTATGTGATTTTTCATGTGAGGTAAGCTGATAGAAAAGCTCAAATGTCCCATCACTTGCAAGATTATCAATCGCACTCATTTCAGACATAATATTGTATTTCATAGATTTTAGAATCTCTAATGTTTTGCAAACTTCTTCTTTTGGGACATAAAATACTGCTTGATTTATCTCTACATAGCTATTTAATATACTGACTTCTTTTTGCAGGGATTCTAAAACTTCTTTATAGTTTGAGTTTATAGTCTCTATTTTTGGGGTTGTTATAGGCTGATAGAATCTATCTATATGATAGACTTTTTTTTGGACATCTTGTTTTTGTGCTTTTCTGCGTATCATGTTTTATCCTTATCTTCCTTTATTCAAACTTTCCTAATTTGAGTTTTTACTAGATTCTAAATCCTCTATAAAACAAAGTTTTATTTAACTGCTTGTGGAATCTAAACACCATATTAAAACTTATAAATGCAATTTGTCTTATAAAATCTATACAATGCAAGGTTTTTCTATATTTATATAAAGGATATTTACATAAACACGCTCTTTTTGCATTCCTATATGACATGTCCTGCATTCCAAATCCTTTTTAGATTCTCATTCCAATCTATACCTAATTCTTTGATTAGAATCTGTGCTATTATAAACCTCTCTACACAAGCCTTTTTGGTGCTTCAGTTTTAATCGCCTTTTCAGAGCGAATCTTTTGCTGCAATACCATCATAGCATACTGCAGTGTCTCTGGTCTAGGCGCACAACCGGGCAAATAAATATCCACAGGGATAATCCTATCAACACCCTGCACTGTAGCATAGGTATTAAACATACCTCCAGTATTTGCACAGCTTCCCATAGACACAACCCACTTTGGCTCAGGCATTTGGTCATACAATCTTCTTGTAAATTCCGCGTGCTTCTTCGTCAATGTCCCTGCGATAATCATAACATCGCTTTGTCTAGGACTAGCACGGAAAATGATTCCAAATCTATCGAAATCAAACCTTGAACCACCCGTTGCCATCATCTCAATAGCACAACATGCAAGCCCATAAGTAAGGGGCCAAAGAGAGTTACTTCGCCCCCAGTTTAGAATCTTATCCACACTTCCAAGTGCGACAGGCATACCCCTTGGACTAAGCTCACCTACCTCATGTGTTGCCATGACAATGCCCCCCTTTTCCATGCAAACAAAAAGCCAACTACAAGTAAGCCAATAAATGCAAGCATTTCAATAAATCCTAACATTCCAAGATTACGATACTCTAACGCCCATGGAATCATAAAAATCACCTCTACATCAAAAAGCACAAATAGCACAGCTATAATGTAGAATTGGTGTGAGATTTTATTTTCTTGCTTGATAGGGATAGGTCCGCATTCATAGGGTGCTGTTTTAAGTTTATCGCCCTTTTTCTGTGCTATCTTTCTTGATACAAGCCTTTGTAAAAAGAAAGTTGCTTGAAAGGCAACAAGCGTTAAAACAAACATAACAAATGCACCAAAATATGGGTGTGCCAACATAGGCTCTAGCGTTTTGGGCATATTCTTCCTTCACTTTCAATTTTGTATGTAATTCTAATTTCAAATTAATAAAAAATAATTTAAACTTAATTTCAATGCGTCATTTTATTGTTATACAAGTTACAAAATGTTACTAAAAGATTTTATCTATACATATATCCACTTATTATAGATTATGTTATTTTATATATATAAAATTATATATTAAATAATTTATATATTAAATAATTTTAAGATTATTTTCATAGGCTTAAATATACTTTATTAATCTAAACCCACTAAGGCATATTTAATATAGAATCTAGCTTTAATCTTTTTAGAAACTATTATGCTGCTTAAACTCTTAAGCCTTCCTAAATTTGTAGGACTTTATGTTATAATACTAAGCATTTGAGATTCTAATTTATTCACAACTACTAAGGATTATAATGACTACAAAAACTACTATGACAAAAGATTCTAAAATCTTTGTTGCTGGGCATAATGGGCTTGTTGGCAGCTCTATTGTAACAAGCCTTAAAGAGCAAGGATTCCATAATATTATATGTCGCACTAGATCTGAACTTAACTTGTTAGATTCTGTGGCAGTGGAGAAATTTTTTGCTACACAAAACATAGAGTTTGTATTTTTAGCAGCAGCTAAAGTTGGCGGGATTTTAGCGAATAATACTTATCGTGCGGACTTTATTTATGAAAATCTTGTAATACAAAATAATATTATCTTCAACGCATACAAATTCAATGTAAAAAAGCTTTTATTTTTGGGTAGCTCATGTATCTATCCAAAAAACTCACCTCAACCTATGAGAGAAGACCACTTGCTTACAGGGGAGTTAGAATATACAAATGAGCCTTATGCTATCGCAAAGATTGCTGGGTTAAAAATGTGTGAGAGTTTTAATCTTCAGTATAACACAAATTTTATTTCCATTATGCCTACAAATTTATATGGAAATAATGATAATTTTAATCTTTTAAACTCTCATGTATTACCCGCTTTAATCCGCAAATTCCACCTTGCAAAGCTACTAAGCGAGAATAAAAAAGATTTAGTATATAAAAATCTCATGCAAGATTGCGCTAAGAGTGAGAGTGAATGCGAAGCCCTTTTAAAACAACTTTTAATCACAAAAGATTCTGTTGGAATATGGGGTAGTGGGAAGCCTAGAAGAGAGTTTCTACACAGCAAGGACATGGCAGATGCAAGTGTATATATCATGCAAAATGTTGATTTCTCCGATTTAGCAAAAGGTGAAAATGTGCGTAATACACATATTAATGTGGGTTATGGAAGCGATATCAGCATAAAAGAACTTGCAAATCTTGTAAAAGATATTATAGGATATAGTGGCGAGATTGTCTTTGATACGACTAAGCCTGATGGCACATTTCAAAAGCTTATGGATTCAAGCAAACTAAACTCACTTGGCTTTACGCCCAAAATCTCACTAGAAGAAGGCATAGCAAGCGTCTATCAACATTATTTACAAAAATATAATGGATAATCATGCGAAATCTAGCCTATAAATTTCGCCCCACAACACTTGAAAACTTCATAGGACAAAAGCATTTATTAGCACAAGATGCACCGCTAAGAATAATCATCGAGAAAAACATACAAGATTCTAATATGCTACCAAATCTTTTATTTTTTGGACCGCCGGGCAGTGGCAAAACAAGCCTAGCCCACATCATCGCAACACTAAGCAAAAAAACCTTTTTATCCTTTAATGCGACAAATTTTAAGCTAGATTCCCTAAAAAAAGAATTAAGCTTGTATGAACACACAATGAATAAGCCGCTTTTATTTATCGATGAAGTCCATAGGCTAAACATAGCACAACAAGAGTTTTTACTCCCTATTTTAGAAAAAGGACAAGTCGCATTCATAGGGGCTAGCACAGAGAATCCTTTCTTTACCCTAAGCCCAGCCTTAAGAAGTAGATCCTTTCTCTTTGAGTTAAAAGCCCTGCAAACACAAGATTTTGAAGAGCTTTATAACAGAGTATTAAAAGCCTATCCACCAAAGCATAGCTTTGATTCCATAAAGTCATGGCTTTTAAGCCATCACAATGGCGATTGTCGTGCGTTTTTGAATCTACTTGATATTGCCCTTGATATAGATTCTAAGCAGGAAGTAAGTGTATCCATGCTTCAATCTCTAGTCCAAAACGCACAGGGCGTAAAGTCGCAAAGCACGCATTATGACTACATATCAGCCCTTATTAAATCCATACGGGGCAGCGATGAGAATGCAGCATTATATTATCTCGCATGCCTCATACAAGCAGGGGAAAACCCAGAGTTTATAGCACGCAGACTAGTCATTCTAGCAAGTGAAGACATAGGCAATGCAAACCCAAATGCACTAAATCTAAGCGTAAGCACAATGCAAGCAGTAAGTAAAATCGGCTATCCAGAAGCAAGGATCATTCTCTCTCAATGCGTGATTTATCTAGCATGCTCTCCAAAGAGTAACACCGCATACACAGCGATAAATCACGCCCTAGAAGATACAAAAATCCGCTTAGAATCTGTGCCAAGCCATCTAAAGACAGACGCAAAAGGCTATAAATATCCACATGATTTTGGTGGCTTTGTAAAGCAAATCTATCATCATGGAAAAAAGTATGTATTCCTTAAAAACATCGGCTTTGAAAAAACCTTGCAAGAATGGATAATGAAAATAAGAAATAGTGATATATCTAAAAAGTAGATTTATATGCCTACGACCATTCCAACACCTGCTGTAACTTACAAAGTAAAATACCTAGAGATCTGTCAAAGAAAAGATTGTAGTTATGGCTCAAATGATAAAAGTTTAAATTTCCATAATCAACTAATGTAATTTTTTGTCGATACTACTTCTTTGAAAAAGCAAGGAGTTTATATGAAATGTATAAGTGTAATATTGTGCAGTATAACTTTATCAAGTGTGGCGTATGCACAAGTTTATAAACGCACACAGCCTAGATTGCCCGAACCCACAAAAGAGATCACAAAAGATTCAAAGACTGGGGCTATGCTTGGTGTTGATAGCGGGTTTAATCTTGTAATGGGACATGATAGCGATAGGTTTGTTGTAGATGCTGGTTTGAGGCTTGGCTATAATCTATTTTTCACAAAAACATGGGGTATGCGACTTTATGGTAGTTATAGCTATAGCTTTAGTGATTTTGTAACAGCATATAGAGATGTAGCAGTTATAAATGATTTATATGCAAATACGCATACATTTTTGTTCAATGCTGATGTGCTATATGATTTTTATAACAACAATGATTTGAAATTGAGTTTGGGTATTATATTTGGCTTGGGTGCTGGTTATGAGCTTGGCGCACAAAAGACATATAGAGATAACGGGAATTTGCAACATACGCAAAACTATACAAAGAGTGGATTTAAAGCGGTGGCAAATGCGGGCTTTTCGCTCACATTTGAAAGCCGACATAGGTTAGAGATTCTCTATCGATATGCAATATTGCAACCTGATTTACACAATATCGTGAGAGATACCAACAATCCGCCAAATGTAATTCGCGAGGAAATATATAAGCCTAAAAGCCCATTTTCTTTCCATCTTGGGTATAGCTATACACTCTAGACAATATGCTTGTTCTATGACTTATAAGTTATAGAACATATTATTACTTTACCAAGAATAGGCTAGACCGCCTTAATGGCACTCTCTCAGGGACAATTTTCTGCCTTAATTTTTTAAGTTATAAATAATGAACGAAACTCTAAAACAAACACAACTATGACAATCGCAAGACATAAAAACATGGAAAAATACTTCTTGTTTTTATTATGCTTTAAGTTTTTTATTATAATAGTTTCATTTTTGATGATAGAGAAGGAAACTAATGCGCGTTACACAAGTTTTGATGAATTTTATCCGTAGTGAATCTTTTGGCGGTATTTTTCTTGGGATAAGCACGATTATGGCACTTATTGTTGCCAACTCACCCTTATCTCATATATATCACACGATTTTTGAAACACCTTTTGGTTTTCAGTTTGGCGAACATTTTGTGGGTATGGAGCTAAAAATATGGGTGAATGATGTGCTTATGTCATTTTTCTTTTTGCTTGTTGGCTTAGAGATTAAGAGAGAAATGCTTTTTGGCGAGTTAAACTCTTTTTCAAAAGCGGCATTTCCAGCTATTGCAGCATTAGGGGGCATGATAGTCCCGGGTGCAATCTATTATGCACTCAACATTGGCACGGCTTCAAGTCATGGTTTTGGTATCCCGATGGCGACAGATATTGCATTTGCATTAGGCGTGTTGCTTATACTTGGCAAACGCATTCCTATTGCCCTAAAGGTTTTTCTTGTTACTTTAGCGGTCGTTGATGATTTGGGTGCGATTGTGGTTATTGCGTTATTTTATGGAGATTCTATACATTTGATGTGGCTACTTGCTTCAGCGGGAATCATTGTGCTACTTGTGCTATGCAATATGCGTGGCATTAAGCATTTGATTGTATATCTTGGACTTGGAATCTTATTATGGTTTTTCGTGCATGCAAGCGGTATCCATGCGACTATTGCGGCGGTAATTTTAGCATTTTGTATCCCTGTCAAAGCAAAAAAAGATTTTCAAGCATTTTATGAGCAAATGGGCGTATGGGCGAAAAACTATCAACACAAGCAAAATAAACAAGATTCTATACTTTTAGACCATGATAAATTAGAGTTTGTGCAAGAAGTTCAGCATAGTGCCATAAATACACAGAATCCTCTCTTAAGACTAGAGCATTTTTTGCAGCCTTGGAGTGCGTATTTTATCATGCCTTGCTTTGCGTTTGCAAATGCGGGGGTAAGCATTGAATCTAATTTTAATTTTAATATAGACCATATTTTTCTTGGTGTATTCTTAGGCTTAGTTGTAGGGAAGCCTATTGGAATCTTCCTTGCGTCTTTCTTGTGTGAAAAGTTAGGCATTGCAAAACGACCTGATGGAATCTCTTGGACTTATATTTTAGGGGCTGGTATGCTTGCTGGGATTGGCTTTACTATGTCGCTTTTTGTATCCGAGCTTGCCTTTGATATACAGGAAGCAAAAGAGTTATCTAAAATCACTATATTACTTGCATCGCTTACTTCATGTATTATTGGTGTTATATTCTTGCTTTTATCTGGTAAAGCAAAAAATTAACATTTTTTGTGTTAGAATCCTTGCTTTATTTTTGAATCTAAAGGATATGTATGCAAGAGCTTATTAGTTTTTTGCCATTAGCAGTTCTTATTTTAGTGTTTTATTTTCTTGTGTTTCGTCCGCAGCAGCAGCAAAGAAAGAAACATGCAGCTATGGTTGAATCTTTAAAAAGAGGGGATAAAATCGTTACAAATGGCGGTTTTGTATGTGAGGTAATCAAGCAAGATGATAGATTTATAGTTGTAGAGTTGGGCGATACTCAAGTGAGACTTGCAAGGGAATTTGTAGCTTACAAGGTTGATGAAATGGCAGAAGACGATGATTCTAGCACAGATTCAAAGAAAGAGGAAAAAGAATCTAAAAATAAGCATGATAAAAAATAAATTTTAGGTTAGATTAGCGTATGGCAAAGATTCACACAAATACACAAAAACCCTTTAATTACAGGTTGTTAGCCTTTGTTCTTGCATGTTGTTTTGGAATCTTTTTTAGCATTCCATCGTTTTTTCAAGATTCTAGCAAATATCCCTTTTTTGATGGTTATAAAAAGATTACGCTTGGACTTGATTTGCAAGGTGGGTTAAGTCTTTTACTTGATGTTGATGTAAATGAGGCAGTTGGCAATAAGTATAGCAGTATGCTTAGCGACTTAAAGCACCAAACAGATAAGAAAAATATTTTTATTAATAAGCTTAGAATGCAAGGTGATTCCATAAGCTTTATATTGCTTGATTCAAGTAGAACAAAAGATATGGAATCTATCCTTAGCAATATGGAAGGTGTGGTATGGTCTCAAAGTGGTAATACCTTTAATATAGCACTGAATGAAGAGGCTATAAAAAAGGTGCAAAAAAATGCCCTAGATCAAGCTATCTTTACTATACGCAATCGACTTAGTGGTTTTGGTTTAACAGAGCCAAATGTCTTGCGTGAGGGGACTAATCAAATACGCGTGGAAATGCCGGGTGCGCAAAGTGAGGAAGAGCAAAAAAGGCTTATAAAACTCATCTCACAAAACGCACAGCTAGAGTTTATGGCAGTAGATGAAGATTTGGCTAGACGCATGATGAATGGTGAAGTAATCAGCGATGAAGAGGCTATGAGGTATAATTCTGCGCTATTGCCTTATGCTGAAAATGAGATGGCAAAGCTTCCACTAAAAGCTATCCCTATCCTTGATGGAAGCTCCATTGTAAAAGCAGATTCTACAATTGATGAGAATAAAAATGATGCGGTAAGCTTTGTGCTAGATTCTAAAGGTGCTGAAATATTTGGGGATTTCACAGGGCGAAATATTAAGAAAAGATTAGCGATTGTGCTTGATAAACGCATAATTTCTGCACCTAGCATTAATCAAAGGATTGGTGGTGGCAATGGCATTATTACTGGTAGTTTTGATAGAAAAGCAGCAAGTGATTTAGCCATAGCACTTAGGTCTGGTGCGCTTCTTGCCCCCGTTTCTGTGATAGAAAAAAGGGTTGTAGGTCCTAGTCTTGGTGCAGATTCTATACAAGCTTCTGTTATAGCCCTTATCAGTGGCTTTATCTTAGTTGTGGGCTTTATGATTATATATTATGCTATGGCAGGTGTCTTTGCCTCTCTTGCCCTTGTTATCAATCTCTTTTTGATTATCGCCGTTATGGCGTTATTTGATGCGACACTCACACTTCCGGGTATGGCTGGTATCGTGCTAACCGTGGGTATGGCGGTAGATGCAAATATCATCATTAATGAGAGAATTAGAGAAGGGCTTAAGTCTGGCATGGGGGTAATAAAGTCATTACGCATTGGCTATGAGAATGCTTCTCGTGCCATTTTTGATGCCAATATTACTTCACTTATTGCTTCAGTTTTGCTTTATGTGTATGGCACTGGTGTGATAAAAGGCTTTGCGATTACTACCGGTATTGGCATACTAGCTTCTATCGTTACCGCTATAATTGGCACACATGGAATCTATCTATGGCTTGGTAATCGTATAGAAAGAAGTAAAAATCTAGCCTTTTGGTTTGGCATTAAGCTAGATTCTAAGACTGAAGTAGCAGCAAAGCAAAAGCGTTAGTAAGGAAGTGAAATATGGAGATTTTTAAACAGCAGAAAATTTTTGATTTTGTGCGTTGGAGTAAGTATGGACTAATTGCTTCTATTTTGCTAACACTTGCTTCATTTTATCTATTTTTTGGGGTGGGTTTTAATCTTGGCATTGACTTTGCAGGTGGCAGCACAGCACAGATTCAATACACACAGCAAAATGCCCCTATGGCAGAAATACGCAAACTTTTAGCAACAGATGAGCGATTTAAGAATGCTCAAGTGAGTCGATTTGGTGCAGATAATGAGATTATCATTAAGATTCCATTTAATGAGAACTTAAAAGCAAATGAGATTGATACCACTTTACATACATTATTAGAATCAAGCGGTGAGTTTAGCATAAGAAAGCTTGATACAGTCGGTCCAAAGGTTGGCGATGAATTGCGTAAAAGCGCGATATTATCACTTGTTTTAGCGACTATTGCAATGATGGCGTATGTGAGTTTTCGCTATGAGTGGCGGTTTGCCCTTGCTTCTATCATCGCCTTAGTGCATGACATTGTTATTACCGCAGCAAGTGTGATTATCTTTAAGATTGATTTAAATCTTGAAGTTATAGCAGCTTTGCTTACCTTGCTTGGCTACTCAATCAATGATACCATCATCATCTTTGATAGAATCAGAGAAAAAATGCTTGAGGGCAAAAAGATGAATGCAAATGAAGTGATTAATGAAGCCGTATCAAGCACACTAACAAGGACAACGCTTACTTCACTTACTATGTTTTTTGTCGTCTTGACACTTTATCTTTTTGGTGGGCAAATTATCGTAGGGTTTTCTTTGCCACTTCTTATTGGTGTTGTCTTTGGGACATATAGCTCAATGTTTGTAGCACCAAAACTTGCGATTTTACTGAATTTCTCTGTCGAAGCCTATTATGCAAAGGAAGTGCAAAAAGCTAAAAAACAAGAGGAAAAGAAGCGTATGCGACAGCTTTATGAGGGTGGTAGAGTGTAATACATGAATGATTTAAGATTCTAAGGTTTATACATGAAAAGATATTTTACAGCGTTGCTTATGTTAATAATGAATAGCATATTATTTGGGAATCTTGCATATAGTAATGAAAGTATAGAAGATGAAACAAATACAAAAGATTCTATAAGGCTTATCACACAACCTGAAATAAGCGAGATTCTAGAGATAAATAAGCAAGGCGATGATACACTTATAACCTTTACAAATATCAATCTTAAAGTAGGTGAGAGTGGCATTATCCTGCGTGATTTATCATCTTACAAAGCGATTGTAGCAAGCGTAGTTGTGATAAAACTAGAAGGCACAAAGGCTATTGCAAAAGTCTCCCCTTTTACACAATTAACCCAGCCCTATCTACCAACACCAAACATGACGCCTGAAACTGGCGATATGGTGATATTTAGAAGTTTTAACAACAAGGCATTCCTTATCGCCCCAAATGAGATAACCTATAAAAACATTACTGAAAAATATGATTTTATAGAGTTTGTAAGCTCTGATTTACTCATGGGCTTTCTAAACTCACAAGGCAAACATGACCCAACGCCAAAGCTACTCCCAAAGGCATGTAATGAATATGGTGTTGGACTTTTATTTATCGTAGGAAGCAAAGATATTGGAATCTTTAGTTGCCAAAATGTTGCTAGGATTGCAAAATACAAAAATACACTCACAGACACAACGACAAAATCCCCATTCTACACACGCACAAATTTTGAGGGCGGTGGCTCACTGACTTACTCACTCTCATCAAAGAAAAGCAGGGATTATTTTCTATACTACGATGAGTTTTTAAAAGATTAATCATGTAAATATTTTTTGACTAAATACACTTTGAAATAGCCTTTGACACAATATCCCTTTTTAAATAGTAATTTCTAACATTTTGTATTGTAGCAAGCACTAGATTCAAACACCCATTGATATATTATTCAAAGCTATTTTGATATTAAAGGACAACAATGCAATATATCACTCTAAATAATGGCATAAAAATGCCTAGTATTGGACTTGGGACTTATGGACTTAAAGGGCAAAAGGGTGTGAAAATAATGCAAAATGCCCTGCAAATTGGATACAGACTCTTTGATACTGCACAAATGTATGAGAATGAAAAGGAAGTGGGCATAGCTCTAGCTACGCAAAGCCTAAAAGATTCTAATTTGCAAACAAAAGAATCTAGGGATTTTGCCCATCATATTACAAACACAAAATATTTAGATTCTAGCACCACGCCAATTTCAAACCCACACAAGCAATCAGCCCATAGAGAATCTAGCGAAGTTAGCCCAAACGATTTAAGCCGCCCATTGCAAAGAAATGAGCTTTTCATCACCACAAAGCTTTCATCAAATATGCCCTATAAAAGAGCGTGGCAGAGCATAGAGCAGAGTTTGCAAAATCTAGGGCTAGAATATGTAGATTTGCTTGTAATCCACGAGCCTTACGCAAATGCTAAAGAAATGTATAAAGCTTGTGAAGAGGCGTATCACAAAGGGCTTATCCACGCGATTGGAATCTCAAATTTTTATGGCAGATTTTTAGAGGATTTTTTAGATTATGTGCGTGTTAAGCCTGTGCTAAATCAAGTCCAAGCACATATTTTCTTTCAACAGCACACATTGCAAAAATTTTTAGAATCTAAAGGCATTCACCTGCAAGCGTGGAGTCCTTTAGCTTGTGGGAAAAATGGTATTTTTACAAATGAGACTCTGCAAAGTATAGCAAAAGCTCATCATAAAAGCACCGCACAAATTGCTTTGAAATTTCTGCTAGATAAAGGAATGAGTATTATCCCAAAGGCTTCAAGCTTTGAAAAATTGCAAGAAAATCTCACGCTTTTTGACTTTAGCTTAACGCAAAAAGAGAGAGATTCTATCACGCAACTTGATAGGAATAAAAGCCTTTTTGGCTGGGACTGCTAGGGCTTCTCTCTTGCACAAAACACGCAATTATCAATCTTTAGCTACAATTACGCATAATAAATTTAAAGGATACACAATGCAAAAAGCAGGGCAAAAAGAGCATAACCTACTACAAATCTTACAAGAAAGGTTTATTAGCTTAGAAAATGTGCGCACTCTAGCCATAGATTATGATAGAGAGCTTTTAGGCTTTTTGCTAGAAAATGCCGAGTTTAGAGAGCGGTTTTTCACACGCATTGATAGCATAGCAGTCTTTGAAAAGGATAAATTCTTAGACTTTTTAAAGTTAAGAATGCTTAATAAATCCTACACTGCTTTTAGTAATAAAATCGGCTTGCAGTTAGAATCTAGCTTTGAAAACACTTCAAAAGTCGTGCTAAACTTCCCCTTTAAAGACTGCATTCTAAAAGGCGGACAAAGCAGAGATGAGAAGCAAAAGATTAAGGAAATATTTTTTAACGAAGTGTTGGCTAAGAGTGAGATAGATGTTTTATTTTCTAAAAAGATGCTTCACAATTTTGAACTCATAGAATGCCAAGATTCTAAGCAACCAACCCAGCGAAACAATAGCAGCTCATTTAGTCATTGCGAACGAAGTGAAGCAATCCATAAAAAGCTAGATTCTAGTGTGGATTGCCACGAAAATTTAGCTTGTCATACTGAGCCTTTAGGCGAAGTATCTAAAAATACAGAATCTAAACTAGATTTTTCGCCTGTTTCACAGGCTCAAAATGACGAAACAAAACACGAAGCAACTGCAAAATCTCAAAATGACGAAAAAGAAAACGCAGGGCTTAAAGAGTGCTTAAGCACAAGTCCTAGCCTACTCATAAAAGGCAATAACCTTTTAGCTTTGCATTCTTTAAAAAAGAAGTTTGCAAATAAAGTAAAACTAATCTATATTGACCCACCTTATAATACAGGCAATGATAGCTTTAATTATAATGATAACTTCAATCACTCCACTTGGCTTACCTTTATGAAAAATCGCCTAGAAATTGCAAGGGATTTTCTAAGCGATGATGGCGTGATATTTATCCAATGCGATGATAACGAACAAGCCTATTTAAAAGTGCTTTGCGATGAGATATTTAATCGTGCGGGGGGGGGGGGAATAACTTTGTAGCCACAATTTGTTGGGAAAAAAAATATTCACCAGCAAACGATGCAAAGTGGCTTAGTGATAACCACGATTTTATTTTAATTTATGCCAAGAAAAAAGAAACTTGGAGACCAAACTTGTTGCCTCGAACAAAGGAAATGAATGCTAGATATACAAACCCAGATAATGACCCAAGAGGTAGGTGGAAAACAGGTGGATTTTCGGTTAAAACCTACACAGAAAAGTATGACTATCCTATAACTACGCCAAGCGGAAAAATAGTTTATCCGCCTAGTGGGAGTTGTTGGCAAACTTCAAAAGAAAACTATGAAAAAATGTTACAAGACAATAGGATTTATTTTGGCAAAAATGGAGATTCTAAACCACAAATAAAACAATTTTTAAGCGAAGTGCAACAAGGAGTTGTTGTAAAAACTTTTTGGAAATATGACGAGTGCGGACACAATCAAGTAGCTAAACAAGAAATAAAAGCCCTTTTTGCTTGTCATACTGAGCCTTTAGGCGAAGTATCTAAAAATAAAGTTTCTTTAGAAAAAGTGGATTCTAGTAGAGATTTTTCGCCTGTTTCACAGGCTCAAAATGACAAAATGGCAGAATCTCAAAATAACAATACCCCGCTTTTTGCCACGCCTAAACCCGAAGCTTTGTTAAAACGCATTATAGAAATATCCACGCAAGAGGGCGACTTAATTATGGACTTTTTTGCTGGAAGTGGCACAACTCTAGCAGTCGCACATAAAATGAAAAGGCGATTTATAGGCATAGAGCAAATGGACTATATAGAATCTATCACAAAAGAGCGGTTAAAAAAGGTGGTAGCTGGAGAGCAAGGGGGGATTAGCAAAGCGGTAGATTGGCAAGGAGGTGGAAGCTTTATCTATGCAGAGCTTATGCCTTTAAATGCAATATATAAAGAGAGAATAAAAAATTTAGCTTGTCATACTGAGCCTTTAGGCGAAGTATCTAAAAATGTAGAATCTACAAGAGATTTGCATAAAGATATTTCGCTATCGCTCAATATGACAAGTATAGAAAAAGAGCTAGAATCTAAAGCCTTTGTAGATTATAGAGTGGATATACAAGATATGCTAAAGGATAAGGAATTTCACGCATTAAGCCTTGATGAAAAGCTAAAGGTTTTATATGCGATTTTAGATTCTAATATGGACTATGTTTTGTATGATGATATAGAGGATAGTGAGTATGGAGTGAGTAAAGAGCTAAAGGAGCTTAATAGAATCTTTTATGGGGAAAATGATGAGTGAAAGAGTGGATTTTAATATAGATTGCCACGATTTTGACAAGTCAAAATCTCGCAATGACACAAATTTATATGTCGCCCCTTGTCATACTGAGCCTTTAGGCGAAGTATCTAAAAACACAGAATCCAAAAGAGATTTTTCGTTTGCTACGCAAACTCAAAGCAAAGCTTCTTTAGAAAATAACAAAGATTTTAATAACAAAAAGAAAGGGCAAAAATGAGTGAAAATACACAAAAGCTAAGTGATGAGCTAAAGAGTGCTTTAAAATATGCAAATGTGGAGATACCAAGCTATATAAGTGAGAATCTAAGCAAAGAGCTAAGAGCGTATCAAAAAGAAGCCTTACAACACTACCTTTTACAAAGGCAAAAGCCTAATATAAATCATTTATTATTTAATATGGCAACAGGCAGTGGGAAAACGCTTATAATGGCGGCGTTAATGCTGGATTTGTATAAAAGGGGATATAGGGAGTTTGTGTTTTTTGTCAATTCTAGTGCGATTGTGGAAAAAACTAGGGATAATTTTTGCGGAAAAGCAAGTAGCAAATATCTCTTTAGCGAGAGTATCATCATAGATTCTAAACGCGTGGAAGTAAGAAGTGTGGATAGCTTTAGCGCGTGTGATAGTGAAAGCATAAATATAAGCTTTAATACCATTCAAGGACTGCATTCACTCTTCACACAAGAGAGAGAAAATAGCCTAACTCTAGCGGATTTAAAGGGGCGTAAAATCGTGCTTATCGCTGATGAAGCACACCATCTAAACACAGAGACTAGAAAAAAGCTCAATAAAGCACAAGAGACAGAGAAGCAAAGCTGGGAGGGGACGATACAAAATGCCTTGCAACAAAATAGCGAAAATCTCTTGCTAGAATTTAGTGCCACGATACCAAATGATGAAAATGTGCTAAAAAAATATAGAGATAAAATCGTGTATGAATACGCTTTAAAAGAGTTTTATAACGATAGATATAGTAAGAAAATCTTTTTAGTCAAATATGAGAGTAGGGAGCTAAAGGAGCTATATTTAGGGGCGTGTATTTTGAGCCTTTTTCGGCAGTTTGTAGGCAGAGATTCTAGCGTGTATGTAAAGCCTGTGATACTCTTTAAAAGTGGGAGTATCGCTAAGTCAAAAGAGAATGAAAAGGGCTTTTATGAGTTTTTAGAAAAGCTAGATTCTAGAGAGATTGAGAGATTTTTGCAAAATGTGGATTCTAGTGGAGATGAGCTACTACAAAGGGCAAAGGGCTATTTTGAAAGGGCGTTTGAAAACTATGCGATAAAGGTAGCGGAGCATATAAAGGCGAGTTTTGATAAAAGCTACTGCATAAATATGAATGATGAAATAGACTTGCAAGCAAATCAAAAAAGGGTCAATACTCTAGAATCTAAGGATAATGCTTTGCGTGTGATATTTGCCGTAGATAGACTAAATGAGGGCTGGGATGTGCTAAATCTCTTTGACATCGTGCGACTTGATAATGCTAAGGATAATAAGAACACAACGAGCAATGCCCAGCTTATAGGGAGAGGGGCTAGGTATTATCCCTTTGGCTACAAAGAGGGCTATGAAGTGGATAAAAGGAAGTTTGATAATGAGCAAAATGCCTTAGATGTGCTAGAGGCTTTGAGCTATCATTCTTTCAATGAGAGTGGCTATATCACTGCTTTACAAAAAGAGCTAGAAAATCAAGGCACCCCCGCACAGGATACAAGGACTCTCTACAAACTACAACCACAAGAAAAGGCACTCACACTTGCAAGGGAGTTTGCTAAAAGTGCTACTAGAGATTTGGCTAGAGATTCTGCTACGACTTCGCAAAAAGATGAGAATCTAAGCTTACCCATAATGAGTAATGATATAAGAAAGCTTAAGGAAAATGAGAGTTTGTTTCACAAAGCAAAAGAGATAGAAAATACTATAAGCACACTCTCTATACCGCTTTTAAATAGCAGGGAAAAATCGCAAGTAGAAGCCTATAAAAAGCAAGAATTTAGCGAAGATGAATTTGCTATAAAGAGCTTAAAATCTATCAATAAAGCGGTGTTTCTAAAGGCGATGAATAAAGAGGGCATAGGCTTTAATATGCTAAAAAATCTGCGTGAAGTGGGGAGTAAAAGGGAGTTTATAGAAAAGCATTTATATACGCTTGAAGTGCGGTTTCACAAAAAGCAGGAATTTAGCAGGGCATCGCAACTGCATATCGCAACTTTCATAGTAAAAAGGCTAAAAGAGATTCTAAACGCTAAGGGTGCAAAGTGGGAGATAGAGCCATTTAGGATAAAGTATTTTACGCTAAAGGCTAGAGAGCTATGGAGTGAAAAGGAGCTAGAAAAAAGCAAATATCAATGGCTAGTGTATGACAAAATGCTAAAAGCGGATTCTAGCTATGAAGGGGCGTTTTTAGCCTTTATCAATGAGTATAAAGACAGGCTAGATGAAACATATCAGCACTGGTGCGTGATACGCAATGAATGCTTTAGTGAATTTAAGCTTTTTAGTAGGGATAATGCGGGGGAGGTGCGGGGGTTTAACCCGGATTTTGTGTTTTTTGGTGTGAGTGGGGATAATAAGGAAGTGCTATTTGAATGCGTGATAGAGGCTAAGGGGGAGCAACTAGAACCTAATGATAAGTGGAAAGAGAATCTTTTGCTAGATTTAGAGAGTGAGCTTGTAAGCGTGAGAGAGAAGCAAAAGAATGCTAAGAATCTAAGGCTAAGGGGGCTTGGGTTTTTTAGTGTCGGCGATAAAGAAAAGCAAGTGGAGTTTCAAAACGAATTTAGAAAAGTGGTGCTGGGGGCGTAAGTGGAGCGTAGAATCTATAAGGGTATAAATTTAGCTTAAATCTTTATGCGATAAAAATGCTATAAAGGACAACAAATGGCATATACAATCATAGAAGTTGAGAGAATGATAAATATCCCTTCAAGAAAGATAAGATTCTGGGCAGATAAGGGGCTATTCCCATTTGTAGAACGCGATGAAAATGGGGTGCGTTACTTTGCAAAAAGCGATATTGTGTGGGTGGAATGGGTAGATTGCCTAAGAAGTTGTGGTATGAGTATAGATGACATTAAGCACTATATCAAGCTTACAAGGGGTGGTATAGAGACTACAAAAGAGAGAAAAGAGCTATTAGAGCGGCATTTTGATTTGTTAAATAAAGAGCTTGAGATTCTGCATATCGCCCTATACAATGAGATGATAAAAACAGGTATTGACTATCTAAACCCAAACAACACGGCATATCAATGGCCCCCAGATTCTAAGGGTAAGGCAAAATAACATATTACATTTTCAAGGCACAGGGGGGGGGGGTAGAAGTTACTTGTTGGTTTATCATCAAATTTCCCCTTGACAGATACTAGGTGTCAGGTTTTATACTTTGATTTAGATTCTTGTCGTTTTAAGCCATAGGTGAAAAATCTTTATTTGAATCTGTTTTAGAATTTAGGCTTTGCTTAGATTCTACATTAGATGTTTTGCTCCGCTCAACACGACAACTTTTATCATCTAGAATTAAATCTTAAACATAGAATCTAAAAGTATGCTATATGGCTTTAATCAAAGTCTATTTGGTATCACTTTTTAAGGCATATCTCTTGTAAATATTTAATTGCTTGGCTAATGCTTTTAAGTTTATCCGTCTCTTCTAAATCTTTATTTGTTAAGGCTTTATCATTAAAGCATTTAGCGCTTATAAACTTGCCGCCCTGTGTTTTAATCAAGGTTAGCAGCTTTTTATCTTCTGTGTAGAATCTCATATCTCCATGCAATAGATTATTTAAAACTGATGATTCTAATCGCAATTTTCCATTTTCATCATACCTTTTTTCTATGCTTTCTATTTTGTCATTTTTGTACGGTCTTTCTACTCAATAGATTCCCATTGTAATAATATTTTCTCTCTAACAACCGCTTATAAAATCTTCATCACTTTTACATTCTTTTAGTATGTCTGCATGTAAAATAGAAAATGAAAGAAAAGCTATAAACACACTTTAGCAATATAATTTCCCTTTTAATTGAGACAATAGATTCTAATTTACAAAAAAGTATTAGAAGCAAAGTGAGATTTAGCCAAATATAGAATCTAGCCATAGCGTTTTAATGTAGTTTCAAAATCACATGCTATAATGCAGAGTGCTTATTTGTATTCAAGGACATGTTATGACAAAACAGCTTGTTAATCTTGTAAAAATCGCAAAGCAACAACTTGATATGCAGGAAAAAAACCTATTACGCAATCAAACATTAATCACGCGTAAATATGCTGATATAGATTCTATCAATACGCAGATTGCTAGTATTCCTATGCCCTCATCTGGTAGCTTCAGTGCTTATCAAAGTCAAAAAGATTCTATCCAAGCCTATCTTTATGAAATACACGAGATTCAAAGGCAAATAGGCATTTTGAAAGAAGAGCAAGAATACATTAAGCAGCAAATCCGCATAGCACACCTAGAGCATGAAAAAACGCTATATCTCTACAACAAAGCCAAAGATGCACAAACGCTAGAAAACAACAAACAAGAGACAAAACAGCTAGATGAAGTTACAATCATGCTGCATACAAGACAAAAAAACAGCACAAATATTGAGTAACCACATGATTATGGTAAGATTACGCATTTAGTATGGAGAAAGTTATGTTTAGCGGACTTGTGAGACAATTTGCAAAAGTGCGTTTTTATCGCGATCAAATCCTGTGTTTAGAATCTGATTTAAACCCAAATATAGGCGATAGCATAGCAGTCAATGGTGCATGTCTTACCGCCATAGAAAGCACAAAAACGCATTTTAGCGTAGAGCTTAGTAAAGAGAGTGCCTCATTAATCGCCACAGAAAACCTGCAAGGGCTAGTGCATATCGAGCCAGCCTTGCGTTTAGGCGATGGATTGCATGGACATATCGTGCAGGGGCATATTGATTCTATCGGCGTGATAAAGTTTAGAGAAATGCAGGCAAATCAGCATGTTTTTTACATAGAAACAACGCAAAAAGCCCTATCTTACATGGTAGATAAGGGAAGTGTATGTATTGATGGCATTAGCCTTACGATACATGAAGTGCAAGATTCTAGCTTTAGCCTTGTGATAATCCCACATACAATGCAGAATACACTTTTTATGGATTACAAGATAGGTCGTAGAGTAAATATTGAGACAGACATTATCACACGAAGCATTGCAAATATGTTTCATAAATATATGCTAACTCACAATAAGCCTAGTAAAAAACAAGCCATGCAGGATATGTATGATTCTATAACGCTTTTGTATTGATAAAAGTTCGCAGGTTGTTTCTTAACTGCATTACACAAGAGAATTTTGACTTTCAGAATCTTAGTTTTTTATAGAAGCTAAGATGAAAGATAGCTAAATTATAAAGATGCCTTAGATAGCTTTGTAAAGTATATGCCAAAATATGTTTTAATAGAGCTATGCTTTTACAGACGACCAAAAAGCCCTAGCATATAGTGATTTTATGGCAAAAACATTTTTAGGCGTATTTCAAAGTGCAGTCCAAACAGCATTAACCATAGACCAAAACGAAGTAGCCACAAGAGATGCACAAAATCAAAGTGCTTTAGGCATATTAGGCAAAATAACAATAAAAGAGAGAAAGAAGTAGCAATGCTATCAAATCAAGTGAAAGAAA
>NZ_JMKW01000018.1 GCF_000686565.1 Helicobacter bilis ATCC 51630 | reverse complement strand
ATTGCTATCAGGTCCGATATTTTTTTGTGTGTTGCTATGTTGTGGATTTTGTGTATTTTTTGTGGAATCTGTGTTAATTTGTGGGATTTTTCCTTGTGGTAATTTTGGTGGTAATTGCAATGCTTGTGTTGTTTGTGTATTCTGTGTGCTTAGATTAGGATTAATGGTAGTATCTTGTGATTGTTTTAAAAGGTTTGTAGTCTTTAAGCTTTCAAGTGTATTGTTAATGAGTTTATTATCATTTTCTGTTTGTGTTGGTGTGAGTATGTATCCCATGCAATGCCTTTTTTAAGTATTTGCATGAGAATAGCAAAGCTTATAAATTAAGTATATGTCGGTTATACTCTGCGTTGTCTTTTGGTCGCTTTTGCTTGATTCTGCATAAAAGTCTGCGGTCATTACCGCTTAAGGTAACTCCCTTGACTTTTATTTGAAAACAAACAAAATCGACTCAAAATACTTCCGCATTTTATTTCCTTTTCTCTTTGTCATGTTGAGCGATAGCGAAAAATTATTAGCTATTTTAAAGGCTAAAACTATTAAAGCCATAATGCAACCTTAAAAAGCTAGTTTTGTATATTTATCCCTTTTTTTGTTTTTAATGGATTTTCATACCCCTTACAACAAAGCCATAAGGCTTTGCCTTGCATTTGCAAGTATTCTAAGGTTATTTATGTTAAGCTTATTTCAGCAAAGCTAACATTAAGCTTAAAAAAGATATAATAAACCCAAGAATTGTAAGCAGCAATTCGAGCTTCATTAAAACTCCTTTTTACAAGGCTGTTTAAATTTACCCGAAAGGTTGCAGCCTTTTGGGTAGCAGCCTCAATGTAGTTATATCTACTATTTGCTTAACTTCTTTTGAATTCTTAATATCTATTCTAGCTTGTCATGTTAAGCGATAGCGTTATATCTCTAGCTTACATAAAAGCTAGATTTTTCGACTTTTTCAAAGTCTCGTGCAATCCGCAAGGATTTTACCCAATGCTTGCAAAAATAACAAAGTAAGCAAGCAAAACCAAATTCCAAATATTTGCGTATTTGCTTTTAAGGCTTGATGTGAAAAAATAGCTAGGAGTTACCTAGAGGTCAATGACTAGCTATTTTTTTATATAATCTTTGAAATGAAGTGCCAAAGATGAATTTCACTATAAAGACACACTATTAAGGCATAGGGTCTTCAAGCCTTGTCCTTGTTATAACCCCTTGTGCTTCTTTAATCCATACTTCTAAATTATCTGCATATTGCACCACAATAAGAAAATGTGAGTCAATAGATTTTTTAAAAATAATAATGTAAAAATATTCTACATTATTATTTTTTCATAATTAAAATATGAACTATAAAAATGTTCTTATTATTATGATAATTATGTGCAGGGAGTTATGAAAGCTGTAGGAATAGCAAAATTTTATAGTTAAAGTAACTAGATTATGACAAAAAAATATATGTGATTTGTATTTTTTTAATGTATAATTTCTGCCATTAAAAATAAGGAAAGCTTTATAATCTGGTTATTAATGCGTATTTATAAAAGATTTATGTTTATATAAATATAACTTATTGTAATACTCATTAAAATATTACATTATGTTGCTAAAAGAAGTATGGTTTTGTGTTTCAAAGAAATATTTGTGGTATTTTCGTAACACTTAACTTTGAATATTTTTAGTAACATGTGTATTTAGTTTTCATATTTTTAATGTTTGATTTTTGCCTAATGTTAGGCTAACACAAAGTAGTTGATGGAAAAATTAAGGAGTTAGATTCTATGTCAAGGAAAATGTCATTAAGTATCGTTATTGTGCTTGTGTTGTGTTTTACCTTTTTTTGGTGTAGTGGAGTATGTAAAACAACGCAATATGTTTATTGGGAATAGTATTGCTGAAAATAATAATCGCGTAAAAGTTATGACGACTTATGTTGATATTCTTATGAAAAGACAATTTGATTTTGCAGAAAAAGTAGCAAAGGATCTCTCGCGTAATCACGAACAATTCTTCACAAGAAGTAGTTTGCCTGCATATTTACATAGCATAGCTATGGTGTCTGGTGTATTGCAGGTTTATGTGTCTTGGAGTGATGATGGATTCACATATACCGCGGCAAAGGCTGAAGAATACAAAGTAAGGACCATGAAATATAGCGATGGTAGGGTATATGATGCAAGGGAGCGTCCATGGTTTCAGCAAGCATTGCAAACACAATCAGTAGGCAATACAGAGCCATATAAAGATGTAGCAACGGGAAATGGTGTTATTACCATATTTGCACCTATTAAGATAGATAATAATGTTGTTGGGGCAGTTGGTGTTGATGTAGATTTAGTTGAGTTTGCAGCAGATATACGCGCAATAAAAATGGATAAAAGAGAAGTTTCTATCTTTAGAGATGTTTTCTATGTGCATCCAAATCAAAGCTTTGTTATGGCAGAGGGTAATCCAGATGCAAAGTATTCACTCTCTGTTGGAAAAGCTGCTGCTAAAAGTGGAGCGCCATTTGACTTTCACCGCATGGGAGAGAGTGATAAGAAGCATGGAATCTGTCAGCAGTCTTCACTGGATTGGTCTGTATGTATTGTGAGTAGTGAGAACGAATATAAGCCGCATTTAATTGGATTATTTTTATCAAATGTTGTGTGGTTTGTGGGTATTATTATCGTTGCTGGGGCAGTTGTCATCTTTGTTGTGCGTAGAAATTTGCAGCCATTAAATGTTATAGAATCTGATTTAAGTGCATTCTTTAAATTCCTAAGCTATCAAAGCAAAACACCACCAAAGACAACGCTTATAAAAAATAAAGATGAGTTTGGCAAAATGTCGCATAGAATCAATAAAGAAATCGAAGAAATCGTTGCATTAAGACATGATGAACAAAGTCTTTTACAAAGTATAAATGATCTTATTGCAGAAGCAAAAGATGGTAAGTTTGGATCTCAAATTGATATTGCGAGCAATAATCCAAACTTGCAAGGCGTTGTTGATGCACTTAATACAATGAGTGGCATTTTAAAGAAAAATATTTGTGCAGATATTGCGCGTATTAATATTGTGCTTGATGCAGTTTCTAAGGAAGACTATTCGCAACAGATTAATGAGCCAGTTGGTATTGAAACAGGTATTAATATCGCAATAGCACAATTTGCAAATATGCTAAAAATGAATGCGGGACTAATTGACAAACTTGCAAGTTATAGCAAAAGCTTAGATGATAATACGCGAAACCTACATAAAAGCAGTATGCAGCAAGCACAAAGCGTAGAAGATACAGCTGGTTCGATCGCACATATTACAGAATCTATTGGCAATATTAATGAGCAAAGTAAATCTATCATTAAGCAAAGTGAAGACATTAAAAGTGTGATTGGCATTATTAGAGATATTGCTGATCAAACCAACCTTTTAGCATTGAATGCAGCGATTGAAGCAGCAAGGGCAGGAGAGCATGGCAGAGGCTTTGCAGTCGTTGCCGATGAAGTGAGAAAACTCGCAGAGAGAACGCAAAAAAGTTTGGGTGAGATAGAAGCAAACACTACGATATTAACGCAGGGAATCATGGATATTTCAAGCCTTATTTCTGAGCAAAACGATAAGATATTGCATATCAATGATAATATTTCTGCAATATCAGAGGCAACACAGGAAAATGCTGATATAGCTGATAGCACACATGAAGTCGGTGCTAAGATTTATGAGATTGTAGAGAGTGTAAGCACACAATTGGCAAGTAAGAAGTTTTAGTTAATACGGCGTGTAGAAATATATCTTAAGAAATCTTAAGATATATGGAAATACCACACTTCGTTTGCCTTAAAAAAATAATCAAAAATACAAATAAATCATTGACAAAATATTAATATTCACCACAACCAAGAAAACAAAAATATTTGTCCCACCATATTATATATATGTAACATATAGACTCTCTCATCTAAAACTAGCTACAATATCAAATTATAAATCAGTAAAGCACAATCAAGAGTGAAAGGATAAAATGGCAAGATTCACAGAAGCAAGTTTAGCCCATTTATATGAATCAATTGATATTGTAGATGTTATCACACAATACATTGATGTGCGAAAAGTTGGTGCAAACTTTATGGCATTATGCCCTTTCCATGATGATAAGACACCTAGCATGTCAATCAGTGCAATAAAGGGCTTATATCATTGCCATGCATGTGGTGCAAGTGGAAATGCAATCCGCTTTGTCATGGAATATGAGCGATTATCTTTCCATGATGCAGCACAAAAAATTGCCGCTTTATTTAATGTAACATTAGTCTATGAAAAGGGCTATACTGAAACAAAAAAAAGCAATCTCTTGCCCTCTCTTGCCTTATTCTATCATAATAAGCTTTTCAAGCATAATGATATGTTGCAGTATCTTTTTTCACGCGCTATTAATGAAGATTCTATAAATGAGTTTGAGATAGGATATAGCGGCAATAGCTATGATACTTTGAGGTTTATTGACGAACAGAAGCTAAGTCGCAAGGAAGCCGTTGAATATGGTGTTTTAACGCAAGGCAATGACAGGGCTTATGCGCGTTTTGCAAATCGCATTATTTTCCCTATACACTCAAGTACAGGCGTTGTTGTGGGCTTTGGCGGTAGGACTTTGAGTGCTGATAAGAATGTGGCAAAATATCTTAATTCCCCGCAAAGCAAGGTGTTTAATAAATCAAAGATTCTATATGGCTATCATCTAGCAAAGCAGATGATTTATAAGCAAAAAAGCATTATTGTATGTGAGGGCTATCTTGATGTGATTATGCTACATCAAGCAGGATTTAAGAATGCAGTAGCCACGCTTGGGACGGCTTTAAACGAGGGACATTTATATCTATTAAATAAGGATAATCCGCAAATATATATGTGCTATGATGGTGATAATGCAGGGATTAATGCCGCATTTAAAGCAGCAAAATTTCTCTCACAAAATAGTAAAGATGGCGGGGTTATTTTGCTACAAGATGGGCTAGACCCAGCAGATATGATCGCACAAAATAAAATCGAGCTTTTTAAAGATGCCCTCAACAATGCAATGCCTTTTGTAGAATTTGTGCTAAGACATATCATTAAAGATTTTGATATAAATAATCCCATGCAAAAGCAAAATGCACTAAAAGCCTGCAAGGAATATTTGCATACGCTAACACCTTTTTTACAAGATGAATACAAGCAAAAATGTGCGTTATTACTGCAGATTAGCCCAGCTTATTTAGACACAAAAAGTAAATCTATAAATCATATAGAAATGCCAAAAGATAGCACAAATAACTTTGCTGAAGAAAGCATTTTATACAATATGCTAGAACATAAAGAGCATTTCTATCTTGCGATTAATTTTCTAACAAAAGAGCATTTCCAAACATATTGTGATGAATTTCAACTCATTTGTAATCAGGATTATGATAATGATAGAATCTATGCTTTGCGATTTAGGACGAAGGCAAAGATTCTAAATGACGAAGAGTTTAAAGAACAATTGCGTATATTCTTACTCCAATACGCACAAGATATGCTACCAAAAATTGCGATGTCATCTATTGAATCTAATCTAAAATTCCAGCAAATAAAAGCCCTGCATGAAAATATAGCAAAGCTAAAAAGAGGAGAGCTTGTGTCGGTTGGTATGGTGTGATAGGAATATATATATGTTTTTATGTAATATATGTCGCCTTTTATAAAATTACGCTTTTTACATGTGAGAGCGTATCTAAAATCTTAGGTATTTATATTGCTAAATCATTTTAAAACTTGTTGGCATTTGTGGTGTTAATGATATATGATTAGTTAATCTATATACCCACATAAACAATATATAGTAACATGCAAACTTAGATTTGAGACATTAATAGATTATTGCACTATTGCTGTCTTACACACCCCACATAAATTTTGGCATAGCAAACATTTGTGCTTTTGTCGCTATGCTATCTGTAAGTTTATCAAGCAATACTTCCATTTTATCTTTTTTTTAGCCATACAATCTCTTCTACACCACTTAGATTCTGTAATATTTTTTCTACTTCACTCATGCTATTTACACCATCTATTAAGCCAAGTTTTAGGGCATTATTCGCACTAAAGATCTTGCCTTCAGCAAAATCTAGATGATTTTTAGCCTTCAGTCTTTCACCCCTTGCGGCGATCACATCAGTATAAAACATTTTGTATTGCTCTTGTGTGAGATTGTTTATAAACTCTTTTTCTGTGTTTTTCCATTTACGCGTGATTGAGCCTATCTCTTTATATTCACCAGCACTAACCCCTTGCATTTTTATGCCTATTTTATCCATCACTTCTTCAAAGTTTGGCGCACTAAAGATGACACCGATAGATCCCACTAATGCACCACGATTTGCATAAATGCTATGTGCATACATTCCTGCATAATAGCTACCACTTGCCATAAGCGATTGTGTATAGGCTACAACGGGGATTTTTTCATTCAGCTCTTTTATCATATCTGCTATTTCAATACTCGCTCCAACAGCCCCACCCGGTGAATCTATAAGCAGCAACACACCTTTAATATCATCATTTTTCTTAATAGATTCTATTTGTGCGGCAAAGCTTTCACTCTCATAAATAGGGAAGTTTAGATAAAGTTTTGCTAGATTTGGTTTAGATTCTATCTCTTCATCACTTGCAAGAGTGGCTAAAAAAAGCACAATAAGAAGTAATACCACAACCTTAAAATAAGTATTGATAAAATCAAAAATACCTTTAATGCCCTTCCATAGCACATGAAATATTTGCATGATAATCCTTTGCGTAAATATAGGGCTAGTATTATACTCTATTTTCAATAATGGCTTTGTTGGGTGCTGCTTGAAGTATTTGTGTATAATTGCAAAAAGTAGATATACAAGGAATAGTATGCAGGTTTATACAAATCTTAGTAAGATATATCGCGTATGGATAAGCCTTTTTATCGGTGTGATTGTAGGGAGTATTGGGAGTGTTGTAAGGATTGGCTGGGAGGTGCTATTCCCCCTATCTTTACAAATGCCCTTAGATTCTAACGCAGAGTATATATTGCAGTTATTATGTATTGATTTAAATCTACTTAGTTTGAAATATGTGTTTAGTGATGGCTACGAGTGGAGTGTAGTCTATCTTGTATGGCAGTTTTTATTTTCGATTTTTTTTAGTTTGTTTTATATTTTATTTGCGGAATTTTGGCAAAAGCTAAAATTTGCACATGGAATCTTTTATGGCATTATGTTGTGGCTATGTATGTATGTTTTATTTCTGCCTTTGTGTGGATTTGTAAGAGTAGATTCTATGTTTAGCTATTATGTATGCAGCTTTATAGAATCTTTACTTTGGATATGGATTATCGAGCTTACAAGAAGGGATTTGCGTAATAGAATCACACACGAAAGAGATCCATTCTAGTGGCTAAATGGGGGGGGGGGGGTGTTTGCGTGGGAATAGCAATGGGATTTATCGTAGCGATTTCTGCACAAGCACTGCAGCGATAGGTGTAGAAAGGTGTTTGCGTATTGCATGAATTGCAACTATAAGTAAAGCTAATATCTGCCTTTATATGTGAGTATAATAATAAAAGCTGCAATACTTCAAGCGTAAAATCTTCACTTTTTTGGTATCCACTCACAAAGCCCTTTGCATGATAAATTGCCATTAAATCACTTCTATTTGCAATAAAATCAAAAGGCACTTCATGTTTTTGAAAATGCCATAAAATATCAATATAGGGCATAATATCTTGCAGTAATAGAATCTTTTGCCAAAATAGCCCGACATTATAGAGCCTAAAATGCCGCAGGATAATATTTCTTAGCGTAGGGTCTTTTTCATAGAACATGAGCAGCTTTTCTTGCTGGTCTGCTAGAGAAATATGATGACTACTGCATAGCTGCATAACTTTTAGATAATTTTTAGTATGCCATATTTTTTTCATGGAGGATTTAGAATCAGCATTTGCACTCACAATCTCTTCTAAGCTATTTAATGCTTCTATGGCTTCATCATAATGTTTTAGATTCTCACAGGTTCGCATATAGTATTCAAGAATGCGGATATTATGCGGATAATAACGCAAAATTTCCAAAAAGATATTTTTACTTCTCTCTAAAAAACCAGCCCTATAATAACTATCACCGAGTAATTCTAGAATCTCTAGCTTTTCGTGCATCTCAAGTGGCTTTTCACTCAAGGTTTTATAAATGGCAATAGCTTGTTCATAATCCCCTGCTTTTGCATAGGTTTGTGCGATTAATATGAGTGTTTGCGTAGCATTTTTAGCATGAGCGATAAACTCATCGATATTTTGCTGCAAACCGATACTATCAAACTGCTTACCTAAATTATCGATTAAATCTTGCTTTCGCTTGTGCGCTCTAGTCCGCTTTAAAGAATCTAAAAAAAATACAAATGCTACCATAAATAGCAACGCAAGTATGCCAAATATCGGGTTTCTATACGCATTTAATATTTCAATCATGTTATGCCTTATTGGAATCTAATTTTTGTATTATAGCTTAGAATATTTTTAAGATGGTGTTTGTGTGTTTAGAAACTGGGTTCAGTTAAGTTTGTTAAGTGGGACTAATGTGTATAGTGTAGAAACACACTTTGTCAAACTTGAAAGTATACAAGTTTTTTGTTTGTGTAAGAAAAAATCAAGGACATCTTGACTCCATGTCAGATACTTTGCTATACCCAACACGACAGCTATTAGATTCTAGAATAAACACAATGAAATATTGGGTATAAATCCAAATTCTACATTTCTAGGGGAGGGGGATGCAAAATCGCACGATTACAGATGTCAAAAATTATGCCCCACCCGGATATTTGACACAGAAACCAGAAACTATTTCTGTGCATCTTCCACAATGTTAATAATCGTATTTGCTACGCGTCTAGCTGTTTTATCTAAAAACTCAACAGGGGAAGTAAAGCCCACACAAGAGCAGTTAATTTCGCCTAGCACATACTTATCCTTACCATTTTCATCAGTATCAAGGATAAAATCCGCTGTCCAAATCAAAGGCAAGTCATAATTACCAAGCTTTGTTTTAATCTCTGGCAAGTTAGATAAGAAGTAGCTTACCAACTCATTCCATTGCTCTGGCTTGTCATAGCGGTATTTTGCCCCGCTAAAGAGAGTAGCTGAAAACGCATCTGCACCTTCAGCTGGCTTTTTATGCACAACATAAATAGGGTCTTTATACAGCATTAAGATTCTAATCTCGCCCTCTTTGATACGTGGTAAGAAAGTCATATCTACAAGCATACCATTATCGCCTGTCAAATACTTTTCACAGAAATTCATAAAATCGCCTAGTTTATGCTCTTCTACGTGGTTATCCACCGCTTCTGTGCATCGCACGATAGTATCAAGTGGGATAGAATCAAACTTACCATATTGACTTTGATCTTTTAGCTGCACACGCCAGATCCCTTCGCCCGTGCTACCGCGATTTTGCTTTAGCACTCTCTCACCTTTTGCTAGAGTTTTTGGGAAGTTTGCCTTAAAGTCGTGCTCTTCTCCTGCTACCCAATTCACACCAATGCGTTTTGCTTCAGCGGGATCATAGTAGGCTAAAGTATCTGTTGGCACAAGCTCTGTGTTGCGAAGTTTTGTAAGCGCGTCTTTTGCCCCATAGCCTATCATCGCATCAGGGTGAGGCATACCAATCACGCCACTATCACAAAGCTTACGCAACACATCAAAGTAAAGCTTCTCTTCTTTCAAATTGCCCGGATTCACACGCGATACATACGCATCAGCCGCACCTTTAACATATTCAAAAATCTCATTTGTTTTCGCAGAATCTTTTAGAATCTCATCTGTGAAAAACACAACTTCCGCACTCCAACCAAGCTTTTTGAGATAGTCCATCATCGGCACAGTGTCTTTTCTGTGTCCATCTCTGCCTTTATCACTGCCGCCTACTGCTTCGAAAAAAACGATATGCTTTTTCATGAATCGCTCCTTAAAAATGAAATTCCGTAATTCTAGCATATTTTCAAGCAAAATGTGCTTTTTATGACTGCTTAGTAACGCTTAGATAGACACTTTTTCAAGCAATCTATAATTTTTTAGGTTTTTTCCATACGCCACTGCGGAATACAACATAAAAAATAAATGCCCTAATATATGTTTCAATAAAAATGATAACAAATAGCATATAGATTGAAAAGCCAAAATGTGTGCAAAGCCACATAGGCAAAAGGCGAAATATGGATATGCTAACAATATTAATGAGTAAAGGTATCTGTGTGAATCCAGCCCCGCGTAACGCCCCATCATACACAAAAGATAGGATTAATGGAATCTGTGATAAACCAACGGCGATAAGATAATACACAGAGATTTCTATCCCAAGTATATCATCGCGTATGAAAATCGCTGATAAAGGCTTTGCAAAGATTACTAAAAGAAGTCCGCAAATCCCTAGCATAATGCTTGATAAAATCACACAAAGCTTTGTGTATTCACTAGCCCTTATATAGTTTTTTGCCCCAATGCTCTGCCCCATAAGACTCATAATCGCTACCATAAAGCCAAAGCCCGGCACAAATGAAAAGCCCTCAATGGTAGTCCCAGCTTGGAATCCAGACATAGCACTATCTTTATAAATTGCTGCATAAGAGCCAACAAAAATTAGCACAACATTGAGTGAAGCAATGGTGAAAATACGCTCTAATCCTGTTGGAATGCCAACTTTAAAAGCATTGAGTAAAAAAGTCTTATTAAAATAGAGTGAAAAAGAAAGCTTTGTTTGGACAAATTTTGGCAATAATAATAAAATAAACATCTCAAGATATGAGATAAAAAGGCTCACATACGCCGCACCAATAAGCCCTAAAGATGGGAAGCCAAATCGCCCCTCAATAAGCAAATAATAGCCGAGCATACTAAGAAGTGTTAAAAAAATCTTAATAAAAAATGGTCGTTTTGTATCCCCAGTCGCAGCAAAACCAGAGATAAGCACATTTTTAATAATAATGGAAGGCAGGGCAAAAATAGTTAAAGAAACATAGCTATATGTGAGAGTATATAGCTCATTACTTAGATTAAAGAGATTGAGATAATAAGGGATTCCAAGATAGATGAGATAAAGCATGGGAAGAGATATAAAGTAAGCACTAAGTATGATTGTAGCATACACTCTATTCATCTCTACATAATTTTTTGCACCAAAACGCCTTGACATTAACACATTTGTGCCAATACCAAAAATCGCACTGATAGGATAAAAAACAATAATATATTTCGCTCCCGTGCTTAAAGCGGTAAAATGAAGTGAAGAGATACCGCCTAGATAAAAAAGGGCTAAGGATACACTAAGCATATCAAGACCAGACTGCAAACCGCTAGGAATGGCGATATTTAGAATCCGCTTTATCTGAATCTTTTTTGTCCGCCCTAAGCTAAACATATAATGCCTTTATATGCTTTAAGCTTCATTCATGCCATTTAAGAATTCATCATTATTTTTTGTGCCAGCAAGCTTTGAGTAAAGGAAATTGAGTGCTTCAATATCATCCATTTGACTGATAACATTGCGTAGCATCCACACCTTACGCAGCTTTTCATCACCAAGTAATAAATCATCTTTTCTTGTGCCAGATTTTAGAATGTCAAATGCAGGGTAGATTCTACGATCAGCAATACTTCGTGCTAATACGATTTCAGCATTACCTGTGCCTTTAAACTCTTCAAAAATGACTTCATCCATTCTAGAGCCTGTCTCAATGAGTGCAGTAGCAATGATGGTTAAGCTGCCACCATGCTCAATATTTCTTGCCGCACCAAAGAATCTTTTAGGTTTGTGCAGTGCGTTTGCATCAACACCACCACTTAAAACCTTGCCGCTTGATGGTGTTGTAGCATTATAAGCGCGTGCTAAACGAGTGATAGAATCTAGCAAGATAACAACATCTTTGCCAACTTCAATGCGTCTTTTCGCTCTCTCTAGCACGAGTTCTGCTACGCGTATATGATTTGTCGATGGTAAGTCAAAGGTGCTTGAGAATACTTGTCCTTTTACACTTCGCTCCATATCTGTTACTTCTTCTGGTCGCTCATCAATGAGTAGCACCATGAGTTCTACTTCGGGGTGATTCTCACTTATGCCATGTGCTAATTCTTTCATGAGTTCTGTTTTACCCGTTCTCGGTGGGGCTACGATTAATGCCCTTTGTCCTTTACCAATGGGGCTAAAAAGATCTAGCATTCTACCAGTGATTTTTTGTCTATTGTATTCTAGCTTTAGTTGCTCTGCGGGGAAAAGCGGGGTTAGATTCTCAAATAATGGACGATTTTTAATCTCTTCTAGTCCTAAGTAATTTACCGCTTCAATCTTTAAAAGCGCATAATATCTCTCTTGGTCTTTTGGCGGACGCACCTGCCCTGTGATAATATCCCCATTACGCAAAGCAAATCGCTGAATCTGACTTTGTGAAACATAGGTATCATGCTGTGTGTCAGAAAACTTCTCATCAATCGAGCGTAAAAAGCCATAGCCCTCACTTGTAATCTCTAAGATACCAGAGATAAGTATGAAGCCACCTTGACTGACTTGATTTTTTAGAATCTCAAAAATCAAATCTTGCCTTAAAAGGTCTTGTGGATTTTGGACTCCAAGCGTTTTTGCAATCTCTAGTAATTTTTGCAAAGGTGTAATCCGCAAATCCTCCATCTTAAAGCCCTCAACTGGCGTGTGAGTCCTTTTTCCTATATCCTTACCTTTGTTTTTTTCATCATAATCATTTTTTTGCTCTCTATCATATCTATCTTGACGCGTGTTTTCATAACGCGTTGTCTTTGTGCCTTTATATGATGGCTTTTTTGTTTTTAATGCCTCATCTTTTTGATAATGTTCATTTGACATTACATGCCTCCAAAATATTGTTAAATAGAATGCTATTAAGCGTAAAATACAAAATCATAGTGTTCCTTTAAGTGTTTAAAAGTGATTCCATAGTTTATAGATTGCTCTTTTGTAATGCTCTAAATTATAAAAAAGCAATCTATAAAATAAATGTAGTATAAAAATATTCGGGGATTTTACCTATTTAGATTCTAAAACCTATAAGAAAGCTTAAGAGATTCTAAAACTCTAGAATCTAGCTTAGAATCTAACAAGTAAAAAGGTGTATTTGCTCCAAAACTAAATCAAACTATTTTATTTTCTCAACAAGACTAGCAAATGCACTTGGATTGCTATATGCCATATCCGCAAGTATCTTTCTATCAAGCTCAATGTTTGCCTTTTTCAATGCAAACATAAACTTTGAATAACTCATGCCATGCAAACGACACGCCGCGTTAATACGCACAATCCACAACTTTCTAAAGTCTCTTTTCTTTTGCTTTCTATCTCTAAAAGCATAGCACATACTTCTTTCAAGCTGTTCTTTTGCTTTTCTAAAATGCTTGCGTCTGCCACTATAAAAGCCACGCGCAAGTTTTAGAATCTTTTTATGTCTTCGTCTTCTTACAATACCTGTTTTAACTCTCATGGTTTCTCCTGTAACTTTACCTTAAATTTTAAGGTGCAAACATATTGTTTAAACTTTCCCTTATCTCTCTTCAATCTTTAAGGACTAATAGAATCTAAGGGGACAATCCTTTATCCATAAATGGATACACATAGCATACTTAAATAAGTAGCTAACCTAACTCATACACAATAAACTTTTGACAGAATCTAAGTTTGTGTCATGCACATAATGTGGCGAATTGAGTCTTGCTTTGCGTTTTGGCGACTTTTTTGTCAAAATATGGCTTTTAAAAGCACTGCCTCTTTTGACTGCATTTTTTTTCACCTTGAAACGCTTTGCAGCACCACGATTAGTCTTCATCTTTGGCATTATTTCTCCTTTCGTAAAATAAAGCTAGAATTGTAGCATAAAAATCTAGCTTTTTGGCTTATTGTTTGGCATCATTAGGATACTTGCGTATTTTCCCTCGATTTTTGCCTCTTTGTCAGCATGGGCTATATCATCTACCATAGCAATGACTCGCTTTAGCATTTCAAAGCCACCCGCTGGATTTTGCATCTCTCTGCCACGCAGATAAACGCGGAATTTTACATGCTTACCCTCTTCAAAAAACTCTCTAGCATGTTTTACTTTATAGTTTATATCATTTTGGGCAATTTGAGTTGATAGCTTGATTTCTTTAACTTCAACTTGCTTTTGCTTCTTTTTTGCTTCTTTTTGCTTCTTTTCTAATTGATAGCGATACTTGCCATATTCTACTATTTTGCAAACAGGTGGCTTTGCATTTGGTGATATACACACTAGGTCAAGCCCCTCATTATAAGCAAGATTTTGTGCTTCTTTTGCACTCATAATACCTAGCTGCTCACCATCTTCACTAATGCACCTTACTTCATCAAAGCGAATTTTTCCATTTACTAATGTTTCTTCTTTACTCAAAAGCTAACCTCTCTATGTAGATTTGAAGTTTTTTCTAAGAATTCTTGCATACTCATTTCATACTGCATATTTTCTCCAGAATCCATCTTCATGCGTCTATCGCGTATAGATACACTATTATTATTAAGTTCTTTATCGCCAATAAGTGCAATCATAGGCACTTTTTGTTTCTCTGCCGTGCGTATTTTCTTATTGAGTGACTCATTTTTCAAGCTTAACTCTGCATAAATACCCCGCAATCGTAACTCATTCTGCAAATTCTGTGCCATACTCACATGAGACTCATTAATAGGGATAATAATCACCTGCGTTGGAGCAATGAAAAATGGAAATTCCCCGCCAAAATGCTCTGTTAAAATCGCTACAAACCGCTCAAAGCTACCCAAAATCGCCCTATGAATCATAACAGGCATAGCATGTTCGTTGTTCTCATCAATATAGCTTAGATTGAATCTCTCTGGTAAATTCATATCAATTTGGATTGTGCCACACTGCCATTTTCTACCTATTGCATCAGTGATTTTTATATCAATCTTTGGTCCATAAAATGCACCACCGCCTTCATCTACTTGATAGCTAATATTATTACTTGCAAGGGCATTTTGCAAGGCTAAAGTAGCACTCTCCCACACAGAATCTTCGCCGATTGACTGCTCTGGTCTAGTGGATAGCTCCATTTCATAGCTAAATCCAAAGGCATTCATAATCTTATGCGTAAAACGCAAGATATTATTCACTTCATTTTCTATTTGTTCAGGGCGACAAAAGATATGTGCATCATCTTGTGTAAATTCTCTCACACGAAGCAATCCGTGCAAAACGCCACTCTTTTCATGCCTATGCACCACGCCATATTCATAGAATCTTAATGGCAATTCCCTATAACTTCTAATGCTATTTTGATACACCTTTATATGCCCCACGCAATTCATAGGCTTAATGCCATATTCAACTTCATCAATAGTGGTAAAATACATATTTTCTTTGTAATGCGTATAATGTCCGCTAATTTTCCATACATCACTTTTTAGAATCTCAGGGCATCTCACAGGTTCATATTCATTGAGTATTAAAGCCCTTGTTAAAAGCTCTTCTATGCGTCTTCTAAGCCTTGCACCTTTTGGTAACCATATCGGCAGACCAGCCCCCACATCTTCTTCAAATGTGAAAAGCTCCATTTCTACACCAAGCTTTCTGTGATCTCTTTTCTTTGCTTCTTCTAACTGAAAAAGATATTGCTTTAGATTCTCTTTCTCCGCAAAAGCAATGCCATAAATCCTTGTTAAAACTTCAGAATCTTCATCGCCACCTAAATACGCCCCAGAAATCTTTGTAAGCTTAAAAGCCTGTAACAACTTTAAATGCGGTAAATGCGGACCACGACATAAATCCTCAAAATCCCCTTGCTGATATATGCTAAAATCATCGCCTTCTATCTTACTCATCACCGCTTGTTTTAATTCATCTCCACTGAAACGCTCTATTGCTTCCTTGCGACTTAAATGAATTTTTGTGAGTTTATGTCCCTTTTTTGCGATCTCTTTCATCTTGCTTTCTATTGTAGCTAAGTCATCAACCCCGATTTTAGAATCCACCTTAAAATCATAGTAAAACCCCTCATCTACAACAGGACCGACAAAAAACTTTGCCTCTGGATAAAGGGCTCTAATCGCTTCAGCAAGTAAATGCGCACAAGTATGACGGATAATTTCATGTGCGTTTGGTGTGTCAGTAAAATAGATAGGTTCAAGTGATTGCGTATTGAGATTGTTTTCTGCTGCTGTCTGTGTGTCGATAATGCTATTATTATGTATATAGCCAATAATTTGTTGCAATGTCTGTATTCCTTAATATCAGTTAATGTATTGTGCTTTACAATACACAAAAAATCTAGTAATTATACAAATGATAACTGAATCTATGCTTAAAATTTGATGAATAACTTCATGCAATACAAGCATTTATATGGTGTTTTAGCGACTAAAATTTAAACACTTTAACCCTAGTCATCTTTAAACACTGCTGAAAAACCGCCAATTTTGTAATTCCATTTAGATTCTATAAACCACTTTGTCATATTAGCAATATATCCACTTACTTCTTTTTCGCCGATTACACCTATTGCATATCCAGCACCAATAGAGCAAATACTACCACGCAAGATAAATTCAAATTGTGGAATAAGCTCTTTTTGTAACACTTCCCCTTTTTGTTCTGCATACAAAAGTGTTTCTAGTGTTTGTGCTAGATACTCGCCTTGCTGCTGTGCTAATTGTGCTGTTGGCGGATAGAATCTGCCCGTCTTTTCATCTTTTAATGCTGCACAATCTCCAAGCACAAAAATATTATTCATCTCATTTTCTTGATTTATGGGCTGCAAGTGAGAATCTACCTCAACTTTGCTTCTCCCACTTTTAAAAAAGCTAGAGTTTGCTATAACTTCATTGCCCTTTACCCCTGCTGTCCAAATAATTGTATTTGCTAGAATCTCTTCATTCTTACCATCTCTCTCAATCACAACAGCCCCCATTTTGCATTCAAGAATCTTTGAGCTTGTAAGGACTATAATGCCTAATTCTTTAAGCTTTGTTAAGCCAAGCTGCATGAGATTTTCACTAAACATAGGCAGAATCTTTGGCATTGCTTCAATACAATAGATTTTAACAAGACTAAAATCAATGCCCCGCGTTTCGCATTGCTTTTTTATTTCTTGTGCAAGAGAGCCGGCAAACTCAATGCCAGTGAAGCCACCACCACATACGATAAATGATAGATTTTTAGAATCTTTATCATTTATGTAGGCTTGTAATTTCTCTTCAATACTTTTATAAATATTTTTTGCACTATCATAGCTGACTATGCTTTGTGTATATACGCCAACTCCGGGTATCCCAAAGCTATCAGAGCTAAATCCAAGCCCAACAACTAGATAATCATACTCATATTCAGCATTTTTGCATTTTACACTTTTAGAATCTATTGATACAACGCTATCTTGTATAAGATTTACTCTCTCATCAAGAATCTCTTGCAAAGGAAATAGCACACTTTTATCATGCTTACCACTTGCGACATCATGCAGGGCGATTGTCTTGTAATGATAAGAGGTGTTATTAATAAGGCTAAATTCCGCTTGAGAGAATACATCTCTGTTTATAGTTGTAAGTAAAGCAATGTTGCCATAACCAGCACCAAGCATTAAAACTTTTTTCATCTCTATGTCCTTTCAAGTAATAAAAATTTCATTGTAACGGACAGAGTTTAACAAGTGTATAAAAATATAGCATTTTACTCACTAAATTGCTTTAAGAATTTTTTTAGATTCTTTGCGGCTTGTCTGATACGCTTTTCATTCTCAATTAATGCTATACGCACATAACCTTCCCCTGCTTTGCCAAATCCAGCCCCCGGACTTACTGCAATCTTTGCTTCAACTAAAAGTCTTTTTGCAAACTCTAAACTACCTAAATGACTGCACTGCTCTGGAATCTTCGCCCAAATAAACATACTAGCCTGTGGTTTTTGCAATTCCCACCCTGCTTTTTTAAAGCTTTCAATCATAACTTCCATTCGCTTTTCATAAGTTTTTCTAATCTTTATAACATCATCATCGCATTTATTTAAAGCAATTGTAGCAGCAACTTGAATGGGCGTATAGATTCCATAATCAATCCAGCCTTTAATCTTTTGCAACGCTTCAACAATCTTTTGATTCCCCGCGACAAAACCTATACGCCAACCCGCCATATTATAGCTTTTACTTAGAGTGTAAGTCTCCACTGCAACATCTTTTGCACCTTTGACTTCAAAAATGCTAGGTGTTTTAAAGTCGCCAAAGTAAAGCTCTGCATACGCAATATCACTAATAATATAGAATCTCTCTTTTTTTGCTAGTTTCACAAGCTTTTCATAGAATCCTTTTTTTACAATCGTTGTTGTGGGATTATGCGGAAAATTTACAACTACAAACTTTGGCTTTGGAAAACTCTCATAAAGTGCCTTTTGTAAAGATTCAAAAAATGCCCTTTCATCAAGCTCATAATAATCATTATAAGTGATTCCAAAAGTGCTGACATTTGCACCATTGATAATAAAGGCATGATAATGTATAGGATACGCAGGCTCTGGCACAATCGCACAATCGCCAACATTAGTAATCGCTTGGACTAAATGCACAAATCCTTCCTTACTTCCCATGCCAACGCATACTTCAAGATTTGGATCAAGCTCTACATTAAACCGCCTTTTATACCATTCACAAAGTGCTAGTCTTAGCTTATAGATACCTTTGCTGACAGAATAGCCTTGATTCTTCGGCTTTTTCGCACTTTCACAAAGCTTATCTATAACGACTTTTGGTGGCATGCCATCAGGATTCCCCATAGAAAAGTCAATGACATCTTCATTGTTATGCCGCATTTGCATTTTTATTTCATTTATCGCACTGAAAAGATATTTTGGCAAACGATTAATTTTTCCAAATTGTATTTCATCAAACATGGCTTACTCCTACAATAGATTGTAAATATTGTAGCGTTTTGTTAGCATTAGCGCAAGTTTTAGAATCTATTTTTCTAAAATTTCTATAAAGAAACTCTGCAAATTATCAAAGTTTTAGAATCTTTTATATATTATCCCAACTTTCATATATATGAGATTGTCGCACCGCTTCATATAGCACTGCCCCAGCACTTGTCGCAAGATTAATGCTACGCACACCCTTTTGCATGGGAATCTTATAGATTTGATTTTTAAAAGATTCTAAAATGTGCAAGGGAAGTCCTGCATCTTCTCTACCAAAATATAAAAATGCTCCGTGTTTTAAATCCGCTTCAAAATATAGCTTTTTTGCCTTTGTGCTAAAGAAAAAATGCGTAGCATCTGGTGTATGTGTTTGCCAAAAAGATTCGAAATTCGCCCATTCATACACTTTTAAGTGTTGCCAGTAATCAAGTCCAGCCCGTTTTAAGTCTTTTTCTTTTGTGCTAAATCCTAAAGGGTGGATTAAATGCAGCACTGCATTTGCTGCGACACAAAGTCTGCCTATATTGCCTGTATTTTGTGGAATCTGTGGTTCTACAAGCACGATATGAAATAAAGATTGCATAACTATCCTAAAATATTGATTTTATGTAATGTTAAAATATGTGAAATGTATTTTACATTTTTTACAGATAAAAGGCAATTTAATTTTTAATTACTAAGCCTTAAATATTTTTAGATAGAGTGTAGCATTTTGATTAAGAGAGGATAAGACATGAAACGCGTATTGGTCCCATTAGCACAAGGTTTTGAAGAGGCTGAATTTATAGGCATTGTTGATGTATTGCGAAGGGCTGGAGTGGAAGTTTTAGTCGCTGGATTAGAATCTAGTGGTAATATTAAGGGTGCAAATGGCATTGAGATTAAAGCGGAGTTAGCACTATCTAGCATAGATATAAACTCACTTGATGGCATAGCTCTTGCAGGTGGTTTCGAAGGTATGCAGAATCTATCCAATAATGCTAAGATTCTAGAAATCATACAAAGGCTACATAAAGATAAAAAGATTGTAGCAGCCATCTGTGCTTCACCAATTGTATTGAATAAAGCAGGTGTATTATCAAGTGAATTCACTTGTTACCCGGGTTGTGAAGAGGGCATAAATGCAAAAAGGCTAAATGAAGCAGTGGTAATAAGAGATAATGTCATCACTTCTGCTGGTCCCGCAACTGCTATTTTGTTTGGTCTTGCTATCACAAAAGCCTTAGTGGGTGAAGATGTATATAAAGGCTTATATGAAGGATTGCAAGTGCCTTTAACAAGGGCTTAGAATTACGGAATCTCAAACTAAGTAGGTAATATGACAAGAGCAATGCTTGATAAGTTTTTGCTTAGTGGAGTGCCACGGGCAATTTTGCTATATGGCGATAGTGATTTTTTGATTTCATATTATTCTAATATGATTCTAAAAAAGCTAAATAGCGAATGTCGGCGTATGTATTTTGAGGAATACGATCATCAAGAAGTGTTAAATTGTCTGGGTGTAAATAGCCTTTTTGGCGGGGTAAATATTCTCGCCTTAAAGCTTTATGCAACATTAAATAAAAAGCAAATGCAAGATATACTCTATATGCTAGAGCATAATGCTAATAGCTTTTTAATTGTGGAATTTTTGAAATCGCCAACAATCACAGACGCAGAATATGCAAAAAGATTCAAAGCTATGGCGGCACCTTTTAAGCCGACTGCAAAGCTAAAAGATATATTTGAAGTAAGGCTTTATCCGCCATTTCGCGATGATATGGTAAAGATTCTATACAATCGGGCGTGTGAGCTTGGATTAAAGGTAGATTCTTCATTGCTTAACTTCTTGCTTGATGTGCAGCATGATGATTTAGCTATCGCGCATAATGAGCTTACTAAATTTATCTATTATGAGACAATCACACCGCAGTTAATAGAAGAGCTAAGTTATAGTCTCGGTGATGTAAAGTTAGAATCTTTACTGAACTGCTTATTTGATAAACAATGGCATTTGGGCTTAACACTTCAGGTATTGCATGATGAAGGTATGGATAATATGGAGCTTTTGCGTGAGATTACACGATATTTTTATATTCTCTTTAAGCTTTATGGACATTCAAAAACGCATGGCAATATGGATTCTAAAGAAGTGCTAGGCTATAAAGCCCCGCCACAGCTTTTTAATGTATGGCAAAGGCGAAGCCTCAAAATCACAACAGAAAAATATCTCATGCTTTTTGACATTATAAATACATGGCGTGTGCAACAACTACAAGGAAAAGATGTAGTTATGCAACATTTAATAGCAATTCAGCAAATTTTATGATATAATCCCATTTCCAAAAAAACCTTGCTCCAAGCATATTGTGTTTGGGGCGGAAACCATAAGGAGAATGTATGCGTCATTATGAAACGGCGTTTATTTTAAAACCGACACTTGTCGAAGAGGAAATTAAGGCAAAGATAGACTTTTTTAAAGAAGTTATCTTAAAAAATGGTGGTCATATTGAGACTTGTTTGGATATGGGTATGCGTAATCTAGCATATCAAATAAAGAAGAATAGCAGGGGTTACTACTTTTGCATTTACTTTAAAGCGGATCCAACTTTGATTGCAGAGCTTGAGCGATTGTATGGCATTAATGAAGAGGTATTGCGATTTATTGTCATTAAATATGAGAGCAAGAAAGAGCAAGAAGCATGGAAAACACTTGTTGAGAGAGCAAAGAAGCCAGAAAAGCCTAGAACTCTCAAAAAAGATGAAGATAGGGCAGAGAGAACACCTAAAAAAGAGAATGTCCAAAACGAAGAGCAATCTTCTCAGGCAGGACTTTAAGGTATAGGTAAGGCTTGTTGTTATGTTTAATAAGGTGATTATGGTAGGCAATCTCACAAGAGATGTTGAGCTGCGTTATCTTAACACAGGATCTGCACTTGCAACATTTGGATTAGCTTCTAATCGCAGATACAAGAAAGCCGATGGTATGCAGGTTGATGATACTTGTTTTGTTGATGTAACACTTTTTGGACGCACCGCGGAAGTGGCTAATCAGTATCTAAGAAAAGGTTCTAAGGTGCTTATAGAAGGTCGCCTTAACTTTGAAACATGGACTGATCAGCAAGGTGGAAAAAGAAGCAAGCATACAATCATTGCGGAAAGTATGCAAATGCTTGACACAAAGCAACAAAGCGAGTATGGGCAGAATGCTTATGGGCAGACAAATAGCTATGCAAATGGTTATGGTAGCAACTATGATTCTAACTATAATCAACAGCAAAACTATCAGTCGCAGCCCTACGACAGAAATGTTGGCAATCCGTATTCACAAAACACGCAGCAAAATAACAATACGGGAATGCAAGGTGGCAGTGTAGAACCGCCAGTCATTAATGTTGATGACGAAGAGATTCCATTTTAAATGTTGAGAAATTTTATACGAAAGGAAACACATGGAAAGAAAAAAATATTCAAAAAGGTATTGTAAATATACAGAGGCAAAGATTGATTTTATTGATTATAAAGATGTTGAGCTTTTAAAGCATTCACTTTCAGAGCGTTATAAAATCATGCCTCGTCGTCTTACAGGAAACTCTAAAAAATGGCAAGAAAGAGTTGAGGTAGCTATCAAAAGAGCAAGACACATGGCACTTATACCTTATGTTGTAGATAGAAAGAAAGTTGTTGAGAATCCTTTTAAATTGTAATTTAGATTCAGCACCTTTATTTAGAGCTTATCTATCAATTATAGTATATTCTAATATCGCTTCGCTAAAGTTAAACTCGCTACATGAGAAGTAGTAATTGCAGTTTATACTTTGTTAAAAGCGTTTTTATTCTCTATTGTCTTATTCTCTAGATTCTTGTCATGTTAAGCCTTTGAAAAAAGGCGAAATATTTTAAGGATTAAGGGGGTTTTTTGCTACACTCAAAATGATAGTTTTTAGATTCTGTAGTTTTTATCTCATACCTAACTTATTATTATTGCGTTTTTGTCGCGAGAAATATTTGGCGTTGATAAAAAGTGAGCCATAGAAGCTGTTGAAATAGTTTGCACATACTTTGAATAGCTAAATATGTAACTTTTCTAGTTTATTATCTGCATTTTTCATTCATAGCCACTAAAGCAAACCTTTACTAGTCAAGATACAAGAGAATATGCCATATAGATTCTATACTTTCTTCAAAAAGCAAGTTTTTAAGACCACAACACCACATTTATCCACTTTCGCTTCGATTTCATCATCTTTATCTGTTAAGCGTATGTTTTTTATTGTTGTTCCTCGCTTGATTGTATTTTGTGCGCCTTTTACTTTTAAGTCTTTAATAACGCTGACGCTATCACCAGCATTTAGCGTTGTTCCATTTGAATCTTTTGCCATGTTTTTCCTTGTTTTAATATTGTAAATCCCAAATACTCATTACTAGCAAACTTAATTACAATAAGATCTCTTGTCAATAATGAATTTATGTTGAGAAAAAATTATAGCAAAACAATATCCGTTTTTAAATTTTATATTCTCAAAGGTAAGCAAACACACAAAAGCATTATGTAGCCCATCACATTTGTTGCAGTATCTGTAATGTGAGTTTTGCGGCGGCTTGTTGGGCTGCTTTCTTGCTTACACCATTTGCACTCGCATATATTTTATTTTGAATCTTTACTTGCATGGTAAAGATCTTTTTATGATCTGGTCCTTCTTGTGAGAGCATTTCATAGCTTGGGATACAGCCAAATCTCTCTTGTGTGTATTCCTGTAAGCTTGACTTATAATCACTTGTTAGTAACTCTTCATTAATACGAAATTCATTATGCAGAATAGGATAAAACACGCGTTTTACAGAATCTAGCCCAGATTCAAGATAGATTACCGCCATAATCGCCTCAAAAGCATTACTCAAAATACTTGCTTTTAATCTCCCTCCATTATTAATTTCTGAAGTAGATAGATTAAGATATTTACCTAAATCAATAGAACGAGCAAGCTTACAAAATGAAGCTTCATTCACCAAAGATGCACGCATTTTTGACAATGAACCTTCATTTTTTTGCGTAAATGTCTCAAAAAGATACTCCCCTACAACTAAATCAAGCACAGCATCACCTAAAAACTCCAAACGCTCGTTATTATAAGGCTTTTTGAAAGATTTATGTGCTAATGCCTCTGCTAATTTTTTCTTATTCTTAAATGTGTAGTTTAGCTTCTGCTCCAATATATGGATATGTGGTGGTAGTGTTGTTTCCAAAATAACCCCTTAAAACAAATGTCAGCTAAAATTTTAGCAAAAAATATCAACAAACTCATATTCATGCGTTATGTAGGCAAGGCAAAATTTCTAGAATACGACCTAATTTGCTACATGTATGTCAAGCAAAATAAAACTTTTGTGAATCTTAAACTAGATTCTATATAGTCCAACATATAATATACTAGTCTCTAGAATCTCGCTAAGTATTTCTTACAAGACATATAACAAACAAAAGCATATCGTATTATTGATTTTTCAGCAATTTTAAGTTATAGTTAAAGATTTAAAATAACTTAATAAATACAAGAATAAAGCTTATTTAGATTATATTGAAAGTGCAGTTTCTCATGGAAAGATTAAAAAAGCAATTACAAACCTTAAGCGAATTGGTAATGTTTGAGCATACCATTTTTAGTGCAAGTTTTATTGTGATTGCTATGATTGTATCATCAAACGCATTTTATGATAGCGGATTTTTTGGGTTTAAAACGCTTTTTTTATGTGCTTTTGCCCTGATTACTGCGCGTAATTTTGCGATGGCTTTTAATCGGCTTTGTGATAGAGATATAGATTCTACAAATGAGCGGACAAAAAATCGCCCAAGTGTTGATGGTCGCTTGAGTCTTCCTGCTTTACTTCTTTTTTGCGTGATAAATGCCGTGCTATTTGTCTTTGTAAGCTATCTTATCAACGATTTGGCTTTTAAGCTATCTTTTCCATTTTTATTTATACTTGGTGTTTATAGTGTGATGAAAAGATTCTCATGTCTTGCACATTTAGTGCTTGGCTTATCGCTTGGACTAGCCCCTATTGCTGGGGATATTGCAGTAAGTGGTGCTGTGCATGTATGGACTATTTTTCTTAGTCTTGGAGTGCTATTTTGGGTGGCTGGATTTGATATTTTATATTCCTTGCAAGATATAGAGCATGATAAAAGACATAATCTCTACTCTATACCTGCACGATTTGGTGCGGAGAATGCGTTGCAAATAGCACGGATTTTTCATATCTTTTCTGTGTTTTTCTGGGGTTTATTCTTGCGTTTTAGCACGACTTATCATCTTGCTATTGTGGGGCTTATTTTATCGGCTTGTATGCTTTTTTATGAGCATGTGATTGTGAGAAAGGATTTTTGTAATATCCCCCGTGCATTTTTTACAACGAATGGATATTTGGGCTTTGTCTTTTTATTTTTCATTATTTTAGATAGCATAGTGAGGTTTTAGTATGGATTTAGAAACACGCTTGGTTGATGCGAGTTTGCGGATAGAGTTACAAGTCCTTGATGATTCTATAGAGTTGGAGGCTATCAAGGAATATGAAGTCATTACGCAATTACATGCAAACTCTATTGATAAGTGGCTATCTTCACTCAAGGCAAAAAGCGGTGATTGTAAATGCGGTGGTGGCACGGCTATACTTGGTGAAATGCTAGTGCATATTTATAAGAAGTTAGAGCATCTTGAGAATCTTATAACAGATTCTCACGAAAAATACATTCCCTTGCAGCATAGCATTCATACCAAGCAGTTAGGACATGGGGCTATTATTCTAGATTCTACAATGCTAGATTCTGCATCACTTGAGATAGAAAAGCAGTATTATGTGCGACTTTTTTTGCCTGTGTTTCCAGTGCGATGTGTGCCTTTATTTGCTATCGCAAAAGATACACAAATTTTACAGATAAAAAAGATGGCAGATAGAGACTTGAAAGATTATGATAGCTATATTGTAAGTATTGAGCGAGAAATGCTTAAAGCACGAAAAACACAGAATCTATAATAATGAAAGGGGCTATATGAATATTACAAATGCAATGAATCTTAGCTATGAAATGATGAGTGTCATTATGGCGGGATTATTTATTCTTATGATTATTATTGTGCTACTTTATATCTCACTGAAAGAAAAAGAGAGTGCAAAAAAGTTTGTGCGACTAGAGGCTTCTATCGAAGATGTGTATAAAGAGATTTATAAGATTCAAAAATGGATTATGGAAAATGAAAAACGCACACTTGAGGCAAAACCAAACACAGAAGCCTTTAAGGCAATGGCAGATTTAAAAGCAGATATTTTATCATTGCAGCATGGCTTACAAAGTGATAGGGAATATTTTGAAGATAAGATTCTAGTATTAGAAGAGAGATTGCGAAGTTTAGGGCATTTTAATGCCCCATCGCAACAAAGAAATGAAAAGCAGATTCTAGATCTTTTTAAAAATGGCTATACAATCGATGCAATTTCTAAGGAATTGCGTATTACAAAAAGTGAAGTAGAATTTGTATTGAAACTATCGGAGCTACATAAGGGAGAGATAGCATGAGTTATATGCCACCAAAGGAAAAGGCGATGAATAAAAACACATTTATAATCGCTATTAGTCTCTTTACATGCGTAATAGTTGCCTCTAACTATTTTGTAAGCTTTACAATCGGTAGCGTACATATCCCTTTCATTGATATTACGCTTAATCTAAGTCATGTTACCTATGGGGCATTAACCTATCCGCTTTCATTTCTAATTATGGATATATTGAGTGAAAAGCATGGTAGAAAAGATGTATTAAAAGCGCTTCGCTATGGACTTTTAATCGCATTTTTACCATCTTGTGCGATTGCCTTTATCTCAAATGAGCCACACCTTGCTTTGCGTATCGCGATAGCGAGTGTGAGCGCCTTTTTTGTAGCACAATTTTTAGATGTTGTGATATTTTATAGATTAAAGCAGAGATTCCCTAGTCTTTGGTGGTTTCGCAATGGTGTGAGTGCGTGTATGGCACAATGTATTGATACCTTTGTATTTTTTCATATCGCATTTTTGGGGATTCTGCCTTATTATGATGTGTTTATGCTATTTTTATTTGATTATGGGATTAAATCGCTTGTGAATCTACTTGATATTCCCATCTTTTATCTTATTGCGATTAAAACTTATAAAAAAGTGCGTTATATTGGGAAGTAGTGGTATATGGAATATTTTGATTTTTTTTCAGAGCTTCATCCTTGTTCTTACTTTGAAAATAAAGAAAGTCAATTTCGATATTTAGGTATTAAGGATTGCACGCCATATTTCTATCAAGGCTTACTTGAGCGTGGGTATCGCCGCTTTGGTGAGTATTTCTTCGTGCCACAATGCCCTAATTGTAAGGAATGTATTACGATACGACAACTTGTAGATGAGTTTCAAATAAGCCCCAACATGAAGCGGATTCTAAAAAAAAATAGCGATACTATCATACAGATAAGACGACCTTTAACAAATGATGCAAGAGTGTGCTTATATGTGAAATATCACACAAAAATGATGCGTAAAAAAAACTGGAGTATGAATAATATCGATATGTCTCGTTATACAAATTCATTTGTTGCCGGGAGTGAATACTTTGGCTATGAAATGTGTCTGTATCGCGATGGTAGGCTTATTGGCGTGAGTTATTTTGACATTGTGCTTAGCTCCATGAGTGCAAATTACTTTTTTTACGATCATGATTACGAAAAGCTAAGTCTAGGCACACTAAATATTATCTTACTATTAAATCTTGCTAAAAAGCTAAATCTCAAATATTTCTATCCGGGATATTGGATAAAAAATCATAAATCCATGGGCTATAAAGAGAGATATAAACCTTTTGAAGCCTTGCTAAATGAAGCCGACTTTTTTGATAGGACATATTGGAAGAGATATGATTGAGAAAATTTTATAAAAGTCTATTCCATGCTATTTATATCCAAAAACTTCTTTTGCTTTTTGTATAGCAAGAAGAATTTCTTCTTTTATTGCATTTGCATGAGAACATGGGTATATCATATTCTCTCATAATTACTATGTTTTTGTTTTTGGAATGATAAATTTAGGTGTTCTGTATATCACATTAATTTTACAAATCTTACCACATGAAGTAAGGCTGATTAAACCCAATGGGAATCCCAATTTGTTTGCAATCTTATACTTCTTATGCGTATAATTTTATCACAAACACATTTTATAGTATCATATTATAAAAATTTGTAAAAATTTATACATAGGCATTTTATGTTATCCTACATTTTTAAGAGAATCTTTTTAGTTATACCTACCTTGCTTGGTATTATCACGCTTAATTTTTTCATCATTCAGTTAGCACCCGGTGGTCCTGTGGAACAAATGAGTGCAAAACTTACAAACACCCTGCAAGGTGAGAGTAATGCTGGGAGTATAAGGCTATCAAGCTATCAAGGTGCAAAGGGGCTTGATTCTGCTCTCATTACGCAATTAAAGGAAATGTATGGCTTTGATAAGCCTATTTTGGAGAGATTTTTTATCATGTTACAAAATTATATGCGATTTGATTTTGGAGAGAGTTTTTATAGAGAATCTCGTGTGATTGATATTATTAAAGAAAAGCTGCCTGTATCAATCACACTTGGAATCTTTAGCACACTCATTATCTATCTTATAAGCATTCCGCTTGGCATTATTAAAGCGTTATATAACAATAGCCCATTTGATACTTTTACTAGTGTTTGCATTACGCTATTGTATTCTATCCCGCCGTTTTTATTTGCTATTTTGCTGATTGTCCTATTTGCTGGGGGGAGTTTTTGGGATATGTTTCCACTGAAAGATTTAGTTAGTCAAAATTTTCATGAGATGGGCTTGTGGGATAAGATAAAAGATCTTTTATGGCATATTACTCTGCCGCTTATTTGCATTTGTGTTGGCGGGTTTGCAAGTCTTACTTTACTTGTTAAAAACTCATTTCTTGATGAGATAAATAAGGGTTATGTGCTGCTTGCAAGAAGTAAGGGGGCAAGCAATATGCGTGTGCTGTATCTGCATATATTTCGCAATGCTATGCTACTACTTATTACGCTTTTTCCTGCTACTTTTATTGGTATGTTTTTTAGCTCTAATCTGTTGATAGAGATTATTTTTAATCTCGATGGGCTTGGGCTGCTTGGCTATGACAGCGTGATTACTAGAGATTATCCTGTTGTATTTGGCACACTTTTTATTTTTACGCTTATTGGCTTATTTGCAAATATCATTGGCGACTTGCTTTATATGGTTGTTGATCCGCGTATAGATTTTGATAGGGCGTAGATTCTAAAAGGATAATAATGCAGTATTTTATCTATCAAGAAAACACAGCACAATCTAAGGAAGAGATAATTTTTGAATGCAAAGGCTCAAAGTTTATAGCCTTGCTTTTCCCACTTAATATAGCTACAAATACAACTCTAGATTCTAATCAAATATTAAGAAATGAAATATTAGCAAAGCTTCAAGCCGCACATAAAAAAGCAGTGCATTTTGTATGGGCATTTAGAATCTTAAATGAATATCAGCAAATAATAGAGGGCAGTAGTGATGATGGCGAACCTAAAGGAAGTGCTGGAGTGCCTATGCTTGAAGTCTTGCGTGGTAAAGGTTTAATCAATATCTTTTGTGTTTGCATACGCTATTTTGGTGGCACAAAGCTTGGTGTGGGAGGACTAGTGAGAGCATATACACAAGCGACATTGCAAACTATCACATCGCTTGAAAATCTAGGACAAATCCTGCCCTATCAAGCTAAAGATACCATAAGCATTCATGTAAAAAGCAGTGCGTATAATAAAATCCTGCATTTAGCTACACAGCACAAACTTGAAGTGATTGATAGAGAGTTTCTACAAACTAGCATTACACTGCAACTACAAGGGAGTGCTACAAATTTAGAAAATTTTTCAAAAGAGTATAAGAATCTTTATTATGATAGATTCTAGTAAGACTAAGATTCTATAAAAAAATCTTAATTTTACGGATTACTTTAATTGGTATGAACACATAGATTAAGGCTTTATTGATAAACAAGAAAAGCAAGGGATATTGCATTAAGATTCTATAAAATGGATTTTTAGTTAAAAAACTTAGCGTGTAAAAAATGTTTTATTAGTTTAAATAATATTTTACAAAAAAGATTCTATTAAACAAGTTTTCTATATAGCAAGATTCTATAATTTAAACGGATAAAAAAACATGAAACACAGAATCCTTAAAGGGTTATTACTCATAACTCTTCGATATTTCTGCAAAAATAGATTCTACATTCTTAATATAATCACTACTCATAGGGTTAATAAGAATGACTTTAGCCCCCATAGTCTTTGCAAGTGTTGCTATATCCTTATTATTACTTTCAGCAAAGACTTTTTTAATCCCTGCTTTTTTACCAAAGTCAGCAAGACTTAGAATCTCTTTCATGCCATAGGTTTTTCCATGTTGCTCTAGGGCATGCTCTATTAATCCATATTCAGCAGCCGCTTCATCAAATAATGGGTGAAAGACTATGAAGTCTTTATGTGGCATTTTCTCTAAATGCGATTTTATTTTCTGTTCTAATGCTTCTAATGCATGGTATATTTCCTTTGCATTTTCAGTGTAGAAACTTGCATTTTGCGGATCTTTTGAAGCTAATGCAATGGTAATAATGTTTGTAATCTCTCTGGCATTCTCGATACTAAGCCATAGGTGCATTTGATCCTTTTTGTTTAAGTCTTCATGCAGCATTACAATCTCTAGTGTATTTTGCTGCTTATTTGCTTTTAGAATCTTTGGTAGCCATATATTTTCAAAAGGCATGCCTATACCGATAAATATATCGCTATTTGCTAGAGTTTGCATGTCTTTAAAGCTTGGCTCGTAAGTCTCTGCATTTTTATTTTGTGGCACGATGATGTGAATATCTGCCCTAGATTTTGCAATCCCTTGCACGAAAAACGAGAGTGGCGGGATACTCACACTTACTTGTAATTTCTTTGCGTATAAAAGATGACACACGCTACACATTGTGATAATAACAATTAAAAACTTTTTCATACATAACCCCTAGACTTTCTACATGAATGGAATCTGCTATAATACTACAAAAATTAAAGATTCACACATAAAGACGGAGATTTACATGAATATAGCAATCACTGGGGGTGGCACAGGCGGACATTTAGCAATCGCAAGAGCATTGGGCGAAGAGTGCAAGAAGCAGGGCATCACTACACTCTATATAGGTGGGACAAAAGGGCAGGATAAGCAGTGGTTTGATAATGAAAGCACACCTTTTACACATACTGCATTTTTAGATTCTACACCGGTGGTTAATCAAAGCTTTTTTGGTAAATGGAGTGCGTTAGCAAAAAATATTACAGAATCTTTGAGCGCAAAAAAGCTTTTAAAAGAACATAATATTAATGCGTGTATTAGTGTCGGTGGATTTAGTGCTGCAACTGGGAGTTTTGGGGCGATTTTTAGCAGGATTCCATTTTTTATACACGAGCAAAATGCGTGTATGGGATCGCTAAATAAGCTTTTAAAGCCATTTGCAAAAAGCTTTTTCTCAAGCTTTGAGTATCCTAATGTTACCCTTACGCCTTATCCTATTAATAGTGATTTTTTCATTAAGCAAAGAGAGAGAGATACGCTTAAAACTATCGCCTTTTTTGGTGGTTCCCAAGGTGCAAAAGCGATTAATGAACTAGCATTAAATCTTGCCCCCTTACTTAAAGAGAAAAATATAAAAATCCTGCATCAAGCAGGAAAAATAGATTATGAAAACACATATAAAGCCTATGTTGAAAAGGGCTTCAATTTAGCAGATTCTATGCAGGATTTTAAAAGTGGTGAGAAAGATATATTTGTGTTTGATTTTAGCAGGGATATGGCAGAGCTTATGAATATGGCTGATTTTTGCATTAGTCGTGCTGGGGCTTCAAGTCTTTGGGAGCTTGTGAGCAATGGTTTGCCCACACTTTTTATACCCTATCCATATGCAGCAAAAAATCATCAATATTTTAATGCAAAAAGCCTTATTGATAAAGATTTAGCACTGCTTTACACACAAGATGAAATTTCACGCATTGCTATAAATGATTTAGCACAAAAAATCACACAAATAAATCTTTCTACTATCTCAAAGTCGCTTATCACAATGGCACAGCAAAATGGTGCTGAATGTATCATTAATCACATAAAGCAATATCTTAAGAATTAGAATCTTATAACAAATAAAAGCTTTGTAATTTTAAGTTATAATCTCACGCATTAAAAAATATTAATATTTTGGAGTTTATAACTATGACAAAAAAGCAAATAAGTGCGGTAGCATTATTTAGTGGTGGATTAGATTCTATGATTTCTATGCAGTTGCTACACGAGCAAGGCATTAAGGTATATGCACTCAATTTTAACATAGGCTTTGGCAGCAATAAGGATAAAAGTGAGTATTTTTATAACGCAGCTAAGCAAGTTGGGGCAGAACTCATACAGATAAATATCGCAAAGCAGTTTTTTGACAACATTCTATTTAAACCGCAATATGGCTATGGGAAGTATTTTAATCCATGTATTGACTGCCATGCAAATATGTTTTCACACGCATTTGTGAAAATGGTAGAGCTTAAAGCAGACTTTGCCATTAGTGGTGAAGTATTGGGACAGAGACCAAAAAGTCAAAGAAAAGAGGCAATGGATCAAGTAAAAAAGCTTGTAAGAAAAATCGGGGAAAATCCCCTATATGATTCTATCCTAAGTCGAGATGGAAGTGATTCGAGTAAGCCAAAAACACTTGATGAGTTAATCCTTCGCCCTATGAGTGCCAAACTCATGCCAGAAACCTTTCCTGAAAAAATGGGCTGGGTTGATAGAGAGAAATTGCTTGATGTAAGTGGCAGGGGCAGACAAAGACAGCTTGACTTACTCAAAAAATATGGGTGGAAATATCATGAAAAGCCCGGTGGCGGTTGTCTTTTAACAGATACTTCAGTCGCCCTAAAGATTAAGGATATGCAAGCCCATAGAAAAGTGGTATTTGAAGATGTCGCATTATTTAAAATCGGTCGCTACATGGTGCTAGAAAATGGCACAAGGTGCGTTATCTCACGCAATGAAGAAGAGGGCAGAAAGCTTGACATAGAGCATGAATTTATGGATAAAATAGAATTACAAGATATACAAGGACCTATGGCGTTAGTGGAGAAAAACGCACATAAAGATGATAGAATCTTAGCTGCAAGAATCGTGCTTGGCTATGCTAAAACAGAGCTTGGTAAGTCGTATAATGTGCGTATTGGCGATGAGGTTTTAACGCTTATGCCTTATGCAAAAGAAGATGCAAGTAAGTTTTTACTTTTACAATCCTAACTTAAGGGGGCAACATGGTCTCGTATGTGTTTTATGATGATACAGATTGTGGCGGTATTGTGTATCATGCAAATTATCTTGTCTTTTGTGAGCGGGCGCGCTCTTTACTTTTTTTTGAAAAAGGTATGCTTCCACATAATACAAAACATGGCTTTGTAGTCAAAGAGATAGAATCTAGCTTTATAAAAACACTACATTTAGGCGATAAATATAAAGTCCAAACCACACCTTTAGAGATAAAAAACGCCTCAATCACACTAAAACAAGAAATATATAGAATCGCTACATGTAATACTGCACTAAACACACAAGAGCTAGTCTTTAGCCTAAAAGTAAAACTCGCACATATTGACATTCATACAAAAAAGCCATGCAAAATTGCAGATTCCATGCAAGATGTTGCTAGGTTTTTTACTTGTGAGTGATTCTATACATAAGATTTATGTGATGCTTTAGAATCTTAGATTACATACTTAATCATGCTGGTATTTATAATTTACTGAGTTTCTCTCTTATAGCTTTAAAATATCTCTTCTCTTTTACATAAACACCTACTTCATATAAGATTCAAATATGTTTTCAATCTTTATAATAATTTCTATGTAAAATGCAAAATTAAGTCATAAAATTTAGATTACATATTGTGTTTGTTACTTTTTGTATCTATGGGAAAATGCCTTATTATGCGTTATTATGTGATTTTTTGCGTAAAAAATACAATTTTTATGCAAAAAATTTAAATTACATATTGTATTTTTAAATTTTTATGTCATAATTTCAGCATAACATTACAAAAAGGAAACACAATGGCTAATATTTTAGGATTTCCACGAGTTGGACAAAATAGAGAGTTAAAAAAGGCGTTGGAGAGCTTTTGGAGTGGCAAAAGCACACAAAGCGATTTAGAATCTGTGGCAAAGGCATTGCGAGAAAAGCACTGGGCGGAGCAAAAGGATTTGGATTTTGTATGTGTGAATGACTTTAGCTTGTATGATAATGTGCTAGATTTAGCATACTCGTTAAATGCAAAACCAGAGCGATTTAAGGATTTAAGCGGGTTAGAAGGCTATTTTGCAATGGCAAGAGGGCATAAAAGCGGTGTAGCCTGTGAGATGACAAAGTGGTTTAATACAAACTACCACTATGTCGTGCCAGAGCTAAGTGAAGATGATAACTACAAAGCAGATATTAGCAATATTAAAGCCTATTATAATGAAGCAAAAACGCTTGGCTATCGCCCTAAAATCTCACTTATTGGGCTTTTTACATTCTTTGGACTAAGTAAGATTGCAAATGGGAATCCTACCGCGATTTTTAATAAGCTAAAAGCGGCGTATTTGGATCTAATAAAAGAAATTGCAAAGCTAGATTCTCAAGTCGTTGTGGAGTTTAGTGAGCCGCTTTTTGTGCGTGGGCTAAATAGAGAGATTTTTAGTGGCATTGATATAGAATCTGAAGTGCTAAATGTTTATAACGCCATTGCAGATAGCGGCATACAGGCGATTGTAAGCACATTTTTTGAGCATAGCAATGAGCTTACAAAAATACTTGTAAAGTCAAAAGTTGCAGGGCTTGGGCTTGACTTTATCTATGGAGAGAAAAATAAAGAGAGTTTAGAGATTATCGCACAGAGTGATAAGATTCTCTACGCGGGGGTTGTTGATGGGCGAAATATTTGGGTAGCAGATATTGAATCTAAGCTGAAGCTTTTAGAATCTATTAGTAGCATTGTGCCAAAAGATAGGGTTGTGATAAGCTCTTCTTGCTCACTTTTGCACCTGCCTTTTAGTAAAGAGGGAGAAAATAAGATTGAAAAAGAGATTTTATCGTGGCTAAGCTTTGCTAGAGAAAAAATTACTGAAATTTATGCGATAGAAAAGGCGTATAGAGGGAGCTTAGATTCTGCTACGCAAAGCTTTTTAGACCAAAACAAAGCCATAAATCAATCCCGCAAAAGCTCTAGCAAAACGCATAATACAGCTATACGCCAAAGGGTAGAATCTTATAGTATAAAAGAGCGAAGTCTGCCTTTTAAAGAACGCATTAAGATTCAAAAAGAAGCTTTTCACTTCCCACTTTTGCCAACCACAACGATCGGCTCATTCCCCCAAACTAGCGAAATAAGGGCATTGCGTCTAGGCTATAAAAAGGGCGAGATAAATAAGACAGAGTATGAAAAGGGCATAAAGGCGTATATTAAGGATTGTGTGGAATTTCAAGATTCTATTGGGCTTGATGTGTTGGTGCACGGGGAGCCGGAGCGAAATGATATGGTGGAGTATTTTGGAGAGCAGTTAAGCGGCTTTGTGTTTAGCGCAAATGCGTGGGTGCAAAGCTATGGTAGCCGCTGTGTGAAGCCCCCTATCATTTATGGCGATGTGGAGCGACCAAAGGCTATGACTATTGAGTGGATAACTTACGCGCAAAGTTTGACACAAAAAGTGATGAAAGGAATGCTAACTGGTCCTGTAACGATTTTGAATTGGAGCTTTGTGCGTGATGACTTGAGTAGAAAGGAAGTCTGTGAGCAGTTGGCTTTGTGTATTGCTGATGAGATTGATGACTTGCAAAAGGCTGGGATTAAAGTCATTCAAGTTGATGAAGCAGCATTTAAAGAGGGCTATCCTTTGAGGGCTGAAAATATCAAGGGCTATGAATCTTGGGCGTTGTCGTGCTTTAAAACTTCAGTGGCGATTGCTACGCCAAAGACGCAGATTCACACGCATATGTGTTATAGCGAGTTTAATGACATTATTAAAACCATTGAAGCCCTTGATGCCGATGTGATTAGCATTGAGACTGCACGAAGTGGCAATGAGCTGCTAAAAGTCTTTAAGAAAGTAGGCTATACAAATGAAGTGGGACCGGGCGTATATGACATACATAGCCCTAGAATCCCAAGTGTTGAAGAGCTAGTAGAGCAAATTAAAGCTCTGCTTGAAGTGCTGCCAAAAGAGCAGTTATGGATAAATCCAGATTGTGGGCTAAAGACTAGGAAATGGGAAGAGGTGAAGCCGAGTCTTAAAAATATAGTAGAGGCGGTAAAGCAAGTAAGGGGCTAAGGGGGCATTCAGCTTGCACTGCTATTTCGGCGGAGTCTTCAAAAATCGCTCAATCACTTACCTTTAGTAAGCTCAATCGCGATTTTTTTGACAACCACCAAACTAGCAGCACAATCTTAGAATGCCGAGTTTTTAGTGGTTTGTCTTTGGGTAGTCATTCGTGCGATTTTGAAAATTTAGAGGCAGTCATTACCTGTTAGGTAACTCCTACCTCTAAATCCCCAAAAAACACACAAAGCAATACCGCAAATACTAGAATTGTGGATTCTAAAAACCCAGAATCTTGTGTCGATTCTGCCCCTTGTCATTTTGAGCCTTTGAAAAAGGCGAAAAATCTAAAAGCCTAGAATCTCACGCAGATTCTATATTTTTTGTCATTTTGAGCCGTAGGCAAAAAATCTTTTATAGAACCAAAAACAAAGATACTTCAGCTAACGCTTCAGCACGACAAAAACACACAGATTCTAGCCATTGATGCTAGGCAGGAGTTACCTAATGGGTAATGACTGCCCTAAAAAACACAAAATCTAGCAAATGTTAGCACAAGGGCGAATCTTTACACACAAAAAAGGATAGAAAATGTTAGACCAACTCATCACTAAACTTCACAGCAACCAAGCATTTTTAAGCGTAGAAGTCTCGCCAAGCCTTAGCTCTACAATCGGGCAAAGCGTAATAGATGAGTTAAAATCTTTAAAACAAGCAGATTGTTTTGTTTGCACAGATTCTCCACTTGCACGGCTTAAACCCTCTTCGATTCTAACTTCCATTAAGCTACAAAATGCCCTAAAAAAACCCGTGATTTGCACATTTTCAATGCGAGATAGAAACTCCATTGCTTTGTGTGGCGATATTTTGGGGGCAAATGAGTTTGGACTGCGCTCCTTTTTAAGCCTTAGTGGCGATGGGGTGAAAAATGGCGATTGTGTGGGGGCTAAGGGCGTGTTTGAGGAAAGCTCTTTAAAGCTAGGCAGGATTATAGATGGGCTAAATCAAGGCATAGCCGCAAATGGCAAGGTGCTAAAGGATAGCGTGGAGACAATCTATAATTTTTCAGTCATTAATTCCTATGCCAACAACACAGAATCTTTAAAAAAGAAAATGCTAAAAAAGTTGAGTAATTCCGCGGTGCAAGGGCTTTTCACACAGCCTGTATTCTCACTTGAAGCCGCAAGGTTTTTACTTGAGAGTATGGAATCTATAAATAAAGAGCTAGGGCAAAATTGTGTGATGATTCTAGGATTTTTCCCTGTGCTAAGTTATAAGGTGGCGTTATTTTTGCGGGATAAACTGCCCGGCGTGTATATCCCAAATGAATGGGTGCAAAAGCTAGAAAAGGCGAGTATTAAAGGCAAAGAAGTTGAGCGAAAAATCGGCTTAGAGCTTTCAAACAAGCTTTTTAAGGATTTACAAACATTGCATAATAAATTCCACTTTATGAGTGCGAATAAACCGAGTTTGCTAAGGGAGTTTGTGTAAAGATTTGCCTTTTACCTAACTTGTCTTTCAAAATTAGGGTCATGTCAGCACTACCGCCAAACTAATTGCTAGAAATCGCATAAGCTTTGCCATCTTACTCTTGTTGCTTTCTGTATCTATCAACAAGTTTGTGAAGCAATAAGTCTTTCTTTATGTATTTGCCTTTGTTGCTAGAAAAAATGTTAAGCTTTTTGCTACATATCTGGATTGCCATGCTTACTATCGCTTGTATCTGCACAGATTATTATTGCCATTTCATACAAGGCTTTATTGCTTGTATATATTTGTTTGTGCATTATTTTTTCATATCGTATAATGTCGCATTGGAATATAATATTGTAAGGCAAGATTTCACATAAAAAATGATTTTCTACGCGTTATTGGTATATAAAGGGACATGTATAATTTACGCTTATAAAATAAAGCTTTTAAAAATAATCATGTAGCCAAAAAAGGCAAAGGAAGAAATGCTATCAATTAAAGCAAAGTATGCTAAAATTAGCCACGCGATAATTAGCTTACACGATAAAACACAAACAAAAGGATTAAATATGAAAACTTATGATTTTAAAGCAATTTTTATGCAGACTTTGCATGATGAAGGTAATGCACTTTTAGCGTATAGTGGGGATTTGGGCGATTTAGATTCTATTATTAAGCTTATAATAAGTATGAAAGGTAAGCTCGTGCTTATAGGGGTAGGCAAAAGTGGGCTAGTCGCACAAAAAATTTCAGCGACACTCTCAAGCACAGGCACACCAAGCATTTTTTTGCATCCCACAGAAGCTATGCATGGTGATTTAGGCGTATTGCAAAAAGATGATTGCGTGTTGGCGATTAGTTATAGTGGTGAGAGCGAGGAGATTGTAGCGATTTTGCCACATATTAGACGCATGGGGTTGCCTATCATTACTATGTCAAAGTCAAAAAAGTCGCGCATGTCTATGCTTGGCGATTATTTTCTGCCCTTAATTATAGAAAGGGAAGCATGTCCTTTGCAAACTGCCCCCACGACTTCCACCACGCTTACACTTGCCTTAGGCGACTCTCTTGCTGTGTGTCTTATGAGGGCTAGGGGCTTTAGTAAGAGTGATTTTGCAAGTTTTCATCCCGGTGGGAGTTTGGGTCGTATGCTTTTTATCAAAGTGAGCGATATTATGCAGACGCAGAATCTCCCCTTGCTTGATACTGCGATGAGTTTGCGTGATGCGATTAGTGTTATGACAAATGGGCGTTTAGGAAATGCATTTTTTGTAGATTCTAATCATAAATTGCTTGGTGTGCTGAGTGATGGCGATTTAAGACGAGCTATGTTTGATAAGGATTTTAGCTTAGAATCTAGTGCTTTTTCTTATGCTACAAAAAATCCAAAAGCACTTTATGATAGCGGTATGCTTGCATTTGATGCTTTAAAAATTATTGAAGATTCTAAGATTCAGATATTACCTATTTTAACACAAGAGGGTGTGCTGGAGGGTGTTATTCATATGCATGATTTAATCCAAGCTGGGTTTTGTAAATAGTATTGTATTTTGATAAAAATGTCATATAATACTATATGAATACTCAAACATAATCAATCCTTTTCAATATCTGTTAATTATTTTTCAAATATTATACTTAGCCATTTTTCGATCTTTTGTTTGATTGTATATATTATTTATGTGTGAATCGGCATATATACATAAACATTACAAGGTAATCCATTAATCCAAGTCAATGTGTATTGGATATGTTACATATAAGGAATTGTATATATAGGCACATATTAAGCGACTTTTTTTGAGTTTAAAAAAGACTAGCTTATTGGTGTTTGCAGTTATATAGCAAGAAGCAAACTGCACCTTACAACAGTTATCTTGAGTCCTAATAAGCCTAAAACATAATTGTTTATCACATTTTTCCATATTTTCTAAGCATTAGTCCAAATATACCTGTGAGCTATATTTACCATACAAGAATACTTTTTTAATACAAATAAAAACCTAAAATATAATATTGTCCGCTTCTTTTAGACGCTCTTGTTGTTCTATTTGCTCATAATTAATGCGTGAAGTATCTGTATAGTAGATGATTTCATCGCCAATTCTTTGTTGATACACGCCACTTGGTGTTCTAAAACTTCTTTGCATACCCGGATTAATCTCTAAGGCTTTTTGCATAAAGTCAGCAAAAACTGGTGCAGAAATATTTCCCCCATACGCACCACCGCCAATTGGCATATTATCATCTCTACCATACCACACTATTGCTTGCAAATCGGGCGTATAGCCGCAAAACCATACATCTCTAGATTGATTTGAAGTTCCAGTTTTTCCTGCAATTTGTAAGCCATTCACTTTGGCACGATAACCTGTGCCTTTTTGCACGGTGTTTCGCAAAATAGATGTAATTAAAAATGCTTGCTGTGGTGTAGTAACACTCTGCTGGGTGGTTTGAAACAAGATCTCTTTTCCTTGCGGATCTATAATCTTTGCAACCACATAAGGCTTTACAATCGTGCCTCCATTTGAAAAAAGACTATATTGCATAGCAGCTTTCATGGGCGATAACGAAAGGCTTCCAAGCACAACGGTTAAATCCTTTGGAAAGTTTTCAAAACCAAAAGATTCTAATCCTGCATATAACGCATTTTCGGTAATCTTTAACGCGGTATCAATGGCAGGGATATTTAATGACTTTTCAAGTGCAGTCTGCATGGTAACAGGTCCTAAAAATTTATGCGTGTCATTATTTGGTTGCCATAGCTTAGAGCCGCCGCCAAACCTTTTTGGAGAATCGATGACAATCTCAGCAGGTGAATAACCTTTATCAAACGCAAGTTGATATACAAAAGGTTTCATGGTGCTACCAAACTGCCTATTTGTTTGGGTGGCACGATTGAATGAACTTTTATTATGATTTATGCCGCCAACCATTGCTAAAACTTCACCTGTGTGTGGATTTGTAACAACAATTGCTCCATTTAGCGTTGTGGCACTTTGTTCCTTTAGCTCATCTATGTCAGAATCTGTTAGTTTTGGTTTTTTTTGCCAACTTCTTACATTCTGCTCTCGCTCTATGATTCTGTATTGAATATTTTCATATCCTTTGAGCAGGGCTTCTCGTGCAGCCTCTTGATAGTCAAGATCGATGGTTAGATAGATCTTGTATCCACCCGATTTTAAATCCTTAATATCAGCCAACTCACGCAACGCTTCATCAACTACATAGGGGGCTTTATTCTGCGTTAGTGTTTGATTATATACCTTTGGGACTTCTTTTACTGCTTGATGAAATTCAGCTTGTGAGATCCAACCAAGCTCATACATACGCTTGAGTATGGCATTTGCACGATTAAGTGAGTTTTTTAAATGCTTTGTCGGATCGTATTTTACTGGAGATTTTGGTAAGCCAACAAGCATCGCAATCTCTTTTAGCGTTAGCTCATTAAGACTCTTTTTAAAATAGCCAAGTGCCGCAGTCTTTATACCATAGTATCCATGCCCTAGAAAGATATAATTAAGATATCTTTCTAGTATCTCTTCCTTAGTTAATACCTGTTCAGCACGAATGGATAGCAAAAACTCTTTTAGCTTTCTATCTAGCGTTCTATCGCTTGTTAAAAGCATATTTTTCACAAGCTGCTGAGTAAGTGTGCTGCCCCCCTCCATGTAGCGCATATTTACCACATTTTTAAAAACAGCACGCATAATCGCATCAAAATTCACACCATCATGCTCAAAAAACATCGTATCTTCAACCGCTAGTAACGCTTCTATAATGCGACCGGGTATCTCATCATATTTCACATAGAATCTATACTCTTCATCAAAGAGATTAGCAACTAAACGACCTTTAGAATCAAATACTTGCGTAACTTCATTTGGATGATAGTCGATCATCGCATGTACTTGTGGCGATAACTCTTTGTAAAGCTGGTATCCATAATAGCCCACTACACACATTATAACCGCAGATAATGCGAGAAAAACATAAAAAAATATGCTAAAAACTCTAAAAACACCCTTAGTTTTTTTCGGCGTTTCATATATATCATCAAGCTGTGCTGCTGCCATTATCCCTAATCCCAAATATTTTTAGATTCTAAAATACCATTCCGACAGCAAAAAACATAATGAAAATATTTTTACATTACTTGCTATCATGTAAAAAATCCTAGTATATTTTTACATTCTAAGCATGCTATTTAGAATCATTGCAATAGCTAAAAGGGTCCAATATATACTAAAGACAATATGCTACCCATGTTTATCTTAGAATCTAAATAAGCTTTCCCTACAAACTGCATTTATTGCCAAACAAAAGTCAAAGTAAAAGCTAACTACCTAGAATCTAAAGCAATATAAAGAGATTCTTAAACATACTCATAAACTCTTGTTGCATGTCTAAAAATTGCTTACAATGTAAAAACCTAACAATAGAAATTATTTACTCTTTTTCTTTAAAGTTCGCAATGTTGAAGCTGCAACTTTAATGCGGATAGAAGTGCCATCTTCAAGCTTCAAACGCATACTTCTAAGGTTTGGGAGACTTCTTTTTTTAGTCTTATTATTCGCATGGCTCACATTGCAACCAACCATAACGCCTTTTCCAGTAATATCACATCTTCGTGCCATAAAATATCCTTGTTATTAAAAATAAAGCTTTGATTGTATCTTATAAAGACTTATATACGGCTTAAATTATGCGCTTTTCTTACTCTTTTTTAACTCTTTTTCAAATTTCTTTCGTTTTAGTAAAGGTAGTTTATCTACAAATAAGATTCCATTTAAATGATCCATTTCATGCTGCAAGGCAACTGCCATAAAGTCATTAAATATATTTTCATGCGTAACACCAAATCTATCTTGATATTTGACTTTTATTTGACTAAAACGACTGACTTCTTCATAGAATCCGGGCACAGATAAACAGCCCTCATTCCATAGAATCTCACCTTCAGCATGTAAAATAACAGGATTAATAATCTCAAGCAAATCCTCTTTATACTGCGTATTATCCTCTTCTCTTGGTATATTAATAATTAGCACCCGCAGGGGCTTTGCTACTTGTATCGCGGCTAATCCCACACCATTATACTCCATCATAGTCTCATACATAGAATCTAAAAACTCATGCAATGCGTTATCAAAAACTTGAACTTCTTTTGAAATCGTGCGTAATATTTTATTTGGATAATGAATAACTTCTAAAACCATAAAAATACTCCAAATGCAAACTAAAAACAACATTTTATCCAAAAATAGCTTACAAGTAAATGTAAAAATAGATTCAATATGTAACTTTTGGTAGCTATAATATCGCTTTATTTTTACAACCGGAGTAATTATGATTGATACGCATATCCATCTTGATTCTAAAGATTTTAGCAGTGATTTAGCCCAAGTGCTAGAGAGAGCAAAAATAAATAATGTAGAATCTTTTATAATACCCGCTGCCTCCTTTCATACGCTAAAGGACGCACAAAGCATTGCAAATACGCATGATAATATCTATTATGCAGTGGGAATCCACCCCTGCCACGCTGATGAAATGTATCTAGATACCACAAGCAAAACCTTAAATAATCATGTTTTAGAATCCTTGCAAGATTCCATAAATTCGCCAAAATGCAAAGCCATTGGGGAATGCGGACTTGACTTTTATCACATTGAAAAAGATGATACAAATGCAATAGATATGCAAATGCAAGTTTTTCATACACAAATAGAATGGGCGATCAAATATGACTTGCCCTTAATCTTGCATGTAAGAGATTCTAAAGATAGTTATGAAGCAAGCAAGGAAGTCGCTAAGATTCTAACGCATTATATACAAAGGGGCGATAAGATTCGCGGTGTGTTTCATTGTTACAACGCATGTGAAGAGTTGCTTAAATTTAGAGAATCTTTTTACTATGGGATAGGGGGCATTATCACTTTTAAGAATGCACATGACCTGCTTTCTGTAACGCCAAAGATTCCATTATCAAAAATAGTGTTAGAAACTGATGCCCCATATCTTGCCCCCACACCACACAGAGGAAAAAGAAATGAGTCAAGCTTTCTCATACATATAGCAGAAAAGCTTAGTGAAGTCCTAAATACCAATACCAATGAGACTATAAGACAAACTACAAGTAATGCGAAAATGCTGTTTGGAATCTAGTTTTCATTAAATCACAACAAATGGTGCAATGCCATAACACTTCTGCAATTACAACCCCAAATTCTCTGCAATCAACTCTAATGGGTGTTTAAAACTCACACCAACATTATTTCTAGCCATAGAATCATCTATTTGCATACGACACGCACCGCATTCTGCACTTACGATTTCTGCTCCACTTTGCTTAATATTTAACGCCTTTTTATCGCCTACTGATTTTGCAAGATCATATCTCTCACTCTGGATTGTAACCCCGCCAAAGCCACAGCATACATTGCAGTCTTTCATCTCTTTTAGCTTAAAATTTTGCAAAAGTTTTCGTGGCTCTTGATAGATTTTTAGCACCTTTCTAGCATGGCATGGGTCATGATAGGTTATGCTTCTCTCTTCTTTTTTAGAATCTTTTAGTAGCTCATTTAGTTGCGTTCTATCATGCAGCCATTTGCTTGCCATATAGGTCTTTTTCTCTAGAATCTTTAGCTTTTCAATGTACTCACTATTATCGATACCATGTGCTTCACTCTCAATCTCTAAGGCATTGCCCCAATCATGCAAAAGCATAGCCGCACAAGTCGCCTCTGGCACTAGCAGGGCTTCTAAGTCATCAAGCAAGGGCAGAAGATAGTTTAGATTTTTTTTAATAAGCTTTGTGGTATTGCAAATATCACCACTAAAAAATGCAGGCGCACCACAGCACTCCTGCCCCTTTGGCACAAGGGTATCAATGCCCAGTCTATCTAGAATCTTTAATAAACTCACACCAACATTTTTGTAGTTATAATTACTCAAACAACCAATGTAAATGCCTACTTTGCGTTTTTTATCACTTGAGTTTTGCTTTGATTCTATAAGTCCATTATGCGTCTGCAAAAAACTTTTTGCATGAAATGGCATGATAGTCCTATCGCCTATTTTTGGGAGTTTGAAACGCATTTTTTTAAAGCCATTTTGCGTTTTAAAAAGGCATGGATTAAAGTAATAGCCCATTGAAAAGACTATATTTAGCACACTTCTTTTGCCAAGCAGATAAAACATGATTTTTTTATACAGCGGGATTCCATACTTTTTAGCAATATCTACACGAGTTCTTTGTATCACCACATCAACAGGCAGGTGCATGGGACATTGCTCCACGCAGCTTGTGCAAAGAAAGCATGATTCTATAGAATCTTTTAGCTGCTTATCAAGTAGTAATCGCCCTTTTGCATAGGCATTTGCTAGGTCGAGATAGCCACGCGGAGAAGTTATCTCATCTCTATTTACACCATAAATGGTGCATGTTGGGACACATTTAGCACATTTGACGCAACTCAAGGCACTTTTTTCTAAAATACTTGGGTGTTTTATTTGTGTAGTGGTTTGATTAAGTTTTGTTATCTCATTTTGACTTGACACATGCTTCCTTTATATTTAATGCGTGGATTCTAAAATATTTTAGTTAATGTGTTATTTGGGTGGGGAAATATTAGTTGGAATTTATGGTTATTTGAATGTTTGTTGTTTGGTAATCTCTTGCAATATTTCCCAAAGCTAGCATTAAAGCGTAATTGCTATTTGGTATAATCACCATTATAAACTTAAGGGAACAAAAATGAGCTACAAAAATCGTATAGAATCCATTATAAAAGAGTTAAATCAAGGTGTGTATGAAAAAGACCAAGCTATAAAGCTTGTATTGCTTTCATTTCTAAGTGGTAAATCAGCCTTTTTGTATGGACCGCCCGGCACAGCAAAGAGTCTTATTGCAAGGCGAGTGGCATTAGCCTTTGATATGGAAACTAAAAATCAAAACAAAAGCCCAAGTAATGATGAAGGCTATATAAGCACGAATAATTTTAAAAATTTAGATTCTAAAAAAGCAGATTCTAACACTTTCTTTGCTTATTTAATGAATCGCTTCAGCACACCAGAAGAAATCTTTGGTCCAATCGACATAGCAGAGTTAAAGAAAAATCGCCTTACACGAAGCACACAAGGCTATCTA
>NZ_JMKW01000017.1 GCF_000686565.1 Helicobacter bilis ATCC 51630 | reverse complement strand
CAATGATAATGCACAGATAAATAAAGCAAATTGCCAAAAAACATCAATCAGTAATAGCTATCAAAATGTCCTATCAAATGCAAATAAACCAGACTTACTCAAAAGCTATGATATGCAGCAAACTACCGTTAATGCACTTAAAGCAATAGGTGAAGCTCCAATCAGTGATTATACAGATGAGTGGAAAAAGGTGCAAATAACGGATTTTATACAGACTTTGATACGACTATTTTAGAGATATATGCTACTAAAAGTGTGATAGCTATTGATGAAGTGATAGGATTTCATATTGTTACTTCTATTGAGTTAGTAGAAGTTGAATGGGATTTTGGTGATGGCAAGGTTAGCAATCAAATGGTAAGAGTAGTCAAAAGGATAATATACTCAAATCATTCAGCAAAGAAGGCTCGTATAATGTAAGGTTAAAAGCCTTAGTAGAAGTTGAGAATAAGGACTATGTTAATGATAAAAGTCAAGATAAGTTTGTGATGAAAGAATACTTTAGAGATTTAGAGATATTAGTGTGTTAGGGGGTTTGGCGTGGGAGCTAGATTCTTTAAATTTTGCACCCCCTACCTTGCACCTACCCACTTGGATAAAAATCTAGAATCTTGTCATATTGAATTCAAGATACAAAGTATCTCTTTTGCAACGAGTTAGAAAGATTAGCTTACTCAATATGACGACTATAAGATTCAAAACCACGCAACAAAATCTTGCACTTTTCATCGTAAAATCCACAAAAGATTTGAATAAATCGCTACAATAGCGTTTTATTTCTACAAGCGATAAAGGCAAATATTATGTTACAAAACCAACAAGATTACGATTATAAAAACTACGACTATAAGGCATTTAAGCAACAACATAAAAATTGCATTATAGCAACGACAAAAGAGGAGCTACAAGAAGCCTTGCGAGTAAAGCAACAAGAATATATTGCTTTTTTACAAACAAATATTCAAACAGATAGCACGAAACGAGATTTAAATTACAATCACATAGATGACACAAAACACGCTCCATGCCATATGCAAACAAGCAACACAAAAAAAGCTTTACATGACACACAAGTAGATGAAACACAACAAGCCCCGTATAATAATCACATAAAAAACACCAAACAAACTTTGCAAGACAATCACACAGAAGACACAAAGCGACTATTACATTACAGCCAAACAGACAATACAAAACGAGTTTTAAATCATAATCAAACAACCAAACCAAATCAAACTATATGTATCCAAACGGGCATGAGTCATGCAAAATTGCATAATGAAAATAAAGATTCTAATATACATTTCACTTCGCTTGATATTGGTTTCACGCCGACTATGGGGGCTTTGCATAACGGACATAAAAGCCTTATAGAATCTAATGTCGCACAAAATCACATAGCCGTTGTCTCTATCTTTGTGAATCCAACGCAGTTTAGCCCAACAGAAGATTTATCCACTTATCCACGCACACTTGAGAGAGATATTGAGATGTGCAAGGAAGCAGGCGTTGATATTGTATTTGCACCAACGAGTGAGATTCTATACACAGATGATGATGAAATAACAATAGAGCCACCTAGAAAGATGGGCTATATCCTTGAGGGATACTATCGTCCCACGCATTTTAGGGGGGTATTGCAAGTTGTGCTAAAGCTTTTTAATCTCATTTCGCCTACAAGGGCATACTTTGGGCAAAAAGACGCACAGCAGCTACTCATTATCAAAAAAATGGTGCAACATTTATGCCTACCGATAGAAATCATAGGTATGCCAATCGTGCGTGATTATGACAATCTAGCCTTAAGCTCAAGGAATGTATATTTGAGTGAGAGTGAGAGACAACTAGCCCTTGCGATTCCCAAAACAATATTTCATTTACAAGATCTCATCACACAGCAAAATATACGAGATATTGCGATACTAAAACAAGAAGCAGAAAAGATTCTAGAGAATCTAAACATAGATTATATGGATTTTTACAATCATGATTTAACTTTTGCTACAAAAGCACAAAATTGTATTTTTTTACTTGTAGTTCGCATTGGAAAGATACGATTGCTTGATAATCTTTGGATAGAATAACGGATTTATTTTCACTTTTAGATTCTATGCAACAAGGAATGTTATGCGTATTTTTATTTTATTTTTTTTAACAATTGCTTTAGCTTTTGGGCAATATAAAACACTTGATTCTGCCCTGCTTAATGGCACAAAGCAAGTAGATATTGTGTTATATGGGAATTTTATGTCAAGTGGTGGCGGTGGATATTATACAAATAATCTTTATGGCTCAAATAGATTCTTAGGTAATGCAGGATTGCTTAATGCTTCTGTTGGACTTGGCTATACCACTGGATTTTATTATAATTTGCGTGCGGCAATATCTTTTCGTGCCGCTCAAGGCTTATTAAATTATAACGATGGAGTGAAAAAATACTTCTATAACAATACAGGCAATGAAGTCTTAGGCGGTAGCAGTGTAGCCTTAGGGGAATCTTTTATAGAATATTTTGATGGTGATACAGCGATTAAAGCGGGGAGATTTCAGCCTATTAGCCCTTGGATTAATCACTTAATTGATGGAATCTGGGTAAGAAATGGGAGTGTGAGAAATCTTGTGATTGAAGCGATATGGGCATATAATTTTGGTCGTGTAAGCTATTATGAAATGACACGATTTATGCCCCTTGATAAAACAGGCTGGTTTAATGTTGGAGTAAAATACTATTTTAATGGCGATCAAAAAGATATAAAAAATAGTGCGTATATGAGTGGTTTTACCACCTTTATACCGGGTGTGTTTGCGACTGCGGGCATAAGAGGGCATTTTGCCACAAGATTTAATGGTGGTAATGTATGGTGGTTTGGTGCTGACTTAGGTTTTGCTGGGAGTTTTGAAGATCATAAAAGTCCAAAGTCTTTTCATAATAACACATTCCTTTTTGATTCTAAAGTTACCATTGGATATAAAAATATTGATGCGATGATTGGCTATGTTGCAAGTGGTAACGCAGGAATGGGTAGTCTTGGAATCTTGGGTGTTGGTAATGGCACACAAGCAGATATGTCAAACACTTTTTATACAAATATTCAGCCTTTTTTTGTATGGGGTGGTCGTGCTATCAAAATGGGAAATAACGCACATTTAATCTATGCGGCAACAAGGCTTGGTTTGCTTGATAATAAGCTCAATATGTATTTTGCCTATGGTGCAACTTTCTTTAATGGCTCAAATTATTATGGTGGCAATAGAAAAAATCTTACACAAAGCGAGTTTAACGCCATGCTTGAGTTTGGTATCACACAAACTCTAAGTGCTATTACGCATATAAGCAGCACGCATTTTAGCAGGGGTGTGCCAAGCACATTTGAGATTAATGGCGGATTGCGATTTATGTTCTAACTATATTGTAAATAAACTCTAAAATATGAAGTTTTTATATACAAGATTCTATAATAATGCAATATTTTTATAATTTTGTTGCATATAAGGCAAGAATATGCTACACTTGCAACTTTATTTTATTTTAGAAAGGGAGCAGTAATGGCTTTTAATTTTAAAGGGATTTTTCGTTCTAGTGCGGCGTTAGTTTTAGGTGGTGCAATTATGCTTGGACTACTTGCATGTGGTGATTCTAAACAAGAAGAGACAAAAAAGCAAGAGAGTGCCATTGAGACTATCAAAAATAATGGCAAGATTCGTATCGGTGTATTCAGTGATAAACCACCATTTGGATATTATGAAAATAATGAATACAAAGGCTTTGATGTCTATATCGCAAAGCGTTTTGCAAAAGATTTGCTAGGTGATGAGAATAAGATTGAATTTGTGCCTGTTGAAGCGGCAGCTAGGGCTAGTGCCTTAAAAGCAAATAAAGTAGATATTATCATGGCAAACTTTACAAAAACACCAGAGCGAGAAAAGCAAGTAGATTTTGCAAAGCCTTATATGAAAGTAACGCTAGGTGTGGTTAGCAAAGATGGTGCTATCACAAGTGAAGAGCAATTGCAAGGTAAAACTTTGATAGTCAATAAAGGCACAACAGCAGACATTTATTTCAGTAAGCAAAGTGGCATAAACTTGCTTAAATTCGAGCAAAACACAGAGACTTTCCAAGCATTCCAGCAAGGAAAAGGCGATGCGCTTTCTCATGATTCTACAATGCTTTATGCGTGGGTAAAACATAATCCAGAATATAAAGTGGGAATCCAATCTATCGGTGAGCAAGATGTAATCGCCCCAGCAGTTAAACAAGGTAATAAAGAATTGCTAGATTGGCTTAATACTGAAATTGATACTTTACAAAAAGAAGGCTTTTTTAAAGAAGCTTATAATGCAACTTTAGCAAGTGAATTTGGCAGTGAAATCACGGCTGATATGGTTATCTTCGCGGAGTAGTTTTAAGTCCTAGAATCTTAATGTTCGCTAGAGATTCTATGGAATCTCTGGTATCATTGCGTAAAACTACTTTCCACAATACTCTAAAAGATTCTAGGTATTCATGCAATGCAATAAAGGTAAGCAACTTATTTGCTGCAACCTTTTATCTATAACTCCCCAACTATTAGAATCTTTACTAGCTTATATCAAAATTTAACCCCAACAAACTCTCGTGTTTTAAATCTTTTAACTCTTAGTTTTTAATACACACAATAAGAGTGCTGTTATTTTTACCGGTAAGCTCGTAATGTAGATTTGAGGGGTATCTATCAAAAACATCTGCCCATTTTTTTGCCCTAAACATTCCCCTTAGTGTATGATTGCCATTTTGCTGCGCTAAATACCTTGCAAGTTTTACGACTTGACAGAATCCTTGTTTATCCCGCAAAGATTGAATGGCATTTTCTAAAATCATTAATTCTTTAGGTTTTGATTGTGTGGCATTCTTTGTAGATGTTTGCTTATTGTTGTTGGTAGCAGGTGTTTTACTTGTAGCGGATTTATTGGTGGTTGCTTGATTGTTATTTGTTGTTTTGCTTTGTAGGTGGATAAAATGCGTATAGGCATTTTGCAGCGATTCTGGCGTTTTCATCTCGCCAAAACCAATTGAAATCTTACCTTTTGCCTGAATCTCTAGGGCTATATCTCTAAAATCACTATCGCTTGAGACGATACAGATATGCTCTATATTACTTTCATACAGAATCTTATAGGCACTTGCTTGGATTTTTAAATCACTTGTATTTTTAAAACTTTTATGTCGAAAAACCTGAATAGGTATCATACCATATTCTTCAACCACTTGTTGTGTCCAATCGCTTGGTTTGCTCCAATCCTTAAAGGCATACTTAAGGACTACTTTACCAAATCGCTTTAATCTTTGAAGGATAAAGGGAATATGCGTAGATGACACATTTTCACAATCAAATAAGATAGCTATCATAATTGTATTACTCCATGTTGTAATGTGAGAATCTGCGTATTGTTACTATATTTCTATTCACAATGATAGATGAAATTTTGCCTAATATTTGTTAAAATCTTTGAATAAGTAAATATAAATGAACTTTTACTTAATGCTTATTTTCGTTTGCAATAGTAAGCTTTTTTGCTATAATTTCACGGATTGATTAAATATATTTTCTACAAAAAGAGCTATTATGAAAGTTTATCATTTATCACATATCGATTTAGATGGCTATGGCTGTCAGTTTGTTTCGCGTGAATTTTTCAAAGACATTACATTCTATAATGCAAACTATGGCAGAGAAGTCATGGTGAGATTACAAGCTATTTTGCGTGATATAGAATCTCACAAGGCACAAACAGAAAATGTGAGTATGCTATTTGGCAAACCAGTAAAAGTTGAGCGAGAGAAAAGTAGCACCCCGCAAAAAGAGCAGTTTATAATCCTTATCACAGATTTAAATCTCACACTAAATGAATCAAAATTTCTAAGCGAACAAGTAAAAGAGCTAAAAATGGCACAAGTAGATGTTGAGATTGTGCTGCTAGACCATCATGCTACAGGCGAAGAGAGTGCGAATATGTATAGCTGGTATTATCTTGATATTAATCGCTGTGCGACAAAAATCACTTATGAATATTTGCTAGATCGCTTTGGCTTAGATACTTCTGTGCAGCAGTGGCTAAAGCCTATCGTTGAGATGATTAACTCTGTGGATATATGGCTTGAAGATGGCTTTGGCTTTGAGTTTGGCAAAGTGGCTATGAGTCTTATTGCATCAAGTAATGAGTTTAATCGCTTTATGTTTGATGATGAAAATAGAAATTATAAGCTTAAATTACTAGATTTTGCGCGTAACTTTTTCATTGAATATAGCACAGAAAAAAGCGGCGGTTTAATCGATGGAAAAGCTTTCGATGAAGTGGGCTTTGATAATGCGCTATTTTTTATCAAAAAAGAAGTGCTAGGCGGAAATAAAGATAGTGAAACAATGGATAATATCATCTCACGCGCACAAGTCAAACTGCTTGAGACAAAGAAAGAGCAATGCAAGGTGTATTTTGAAGATAAGGTTGGCTTTCTAAGCTATGGCATGGGTGGCATTTCTGTTGTGGCAAATAAGTTTTTGCAAGAGAATGAAGAGTTTGATTTCTACATGGATGTAAGCAATAGGGGTAATGTGAGTTTGCGATCAAATGGGAATTGCGATGTAAGTGCATTAAGTCAAATGTGCTTTAATGGCGGCGGACATAAGAATGCAAGCGGCGGTCGAATTGATAGTTTTAGAGAGAGCTTTGTGTATGATGACATTAAAACGCAAGTGCAAGGACATTTGCAAATGAAAGACGAGTGGGAATTGTAGGGGTATTATAGTATTTTATATTGTGGGTTTTTGAAATATAATTGCAGTAATTGTCATGTTGAAGCAGCAAAGTTTGCAATGCAACTTTAGATCTTAATTCTCTCTTAAAACATAAATGTGAATCTCACGCCAAAGTCCTAATTACACCTTGCACCAATGTTATGTTAGAATCTGAAAGATAGAAATGGAGCATAAATGGATTTTTTTACCGCAGTTTTTGATGCACTCGCCACTACGCAAATTGATTTAAAATTACAAAAAGTAGAATATTTGCAGGCAAATTTCTACACATATAATATGCAGCATGATATTGAAATTAAGAGTATAAAAACACCTTCTTATGCCCCTTTCTGCAAGGTTATACACCCTACGCGTTTGCAAAGACCAAAGGGCGGAAACTCAAAAGAAGCCCTAGCAAAAATCCTGCATTCAGTCGCACATATAGAATACAATGCGATCGATTTAGGGCTTGATGCGGCATATCGTTTTCGACATTTACCGCTTGAATATTATTATGATTTTATCACTCTTGCTGGTGAAGAGGTTTTGCATTTTAAGCTTTTAGAATCTTTACTAAAAGAGATCGGGTATAACTATGGGGATTTTTTCGTGCATGATAATCTGTTTTGCGCTATGCAAAGCACACAGACTTTAATTGATCGTATGGCACTCGTGCATAAGGGCTTAGAAGCCTTAGGACTTGATGCAAATCCATTTGTAAGAAAGAAGATAGAACAAGCACAAACACCGCTAAAATCACAGATTCTTGCTGCACTTGATAGAATCTTACATGATGAAATAGGGCATGTCTCAAAAGGCGTAAAATGGCTCAATTACGCACAAAAGCTTTATAACGACAATCGCAGTTTATGTGAGATATTGCAAGGCTATGACTTTAATATCATAGGCAAGATTCCAAATATAGAGGCAAGACTAGAGGCTGGATATAGTATGCAAGAAATAGAATCTTTGCAGCAAACTTTAAGGTAGTCACTAAAATATAAAAGCTTGTAAAACTTTGTAAGAAAAAGAATCTGTAAAATATGAGTTAATATTGCAATGATTTTGGCTTATATTATGCTGGATATTATATCTTATGAAAAGACACAGTATGCCATTACCATTCATGATAACCATAGTGGTTACAGCTATTGCGGATGGGATTTTAGAACTTAAAGCATTCCATCAATATTATTATTGTGTAGAAGCCTCAATGGTCAGTGCTATAAGATTTGATGCTGCTGGGCTTATAAAATACCATTGCAGGTGGAGAGTCATCTTTATTACATTGTGTCACTTGGATACTTATATGCTAGGCTCATAATGCGGATTCAGTATATTTCATCTAGAATCTTTGTGATATGGAAGTTTTTGTATTGGTGTAAGAACTTTAATTTTATTATTTTAGATGTATATATATGCCAGTATTCTGTATTTACCATCCACTCTATATTTGATTTAATACCGCCCGAATTCGCTAAAATCATGGAAAGATATTGCAATAACTTAGATTAAAGTATTGAAAAGTGCGATTTATCATGTTTATGTGGAATCATAAGAAGGTGTTAGCCAAATAAATGCAAGGTTGTTTTGGATTGCATTAGAATTAACCGAAATCTATATAGTTTGGTTCGAATGATTTGCAAGTCTTTAGCGTTTAAGCAGTGTTTACTTACCATCACTCATGAAAAAACATAAAATCATTATCTTGCTTACTCAATGAAATACAATCTCACTAAATTCTAAGATAAAGCATACTGAGGGTTAAGAAGTTGATATAAAATTTAGATATAATGAGAACTTATAAAGCATGTTTTAAAGATTCTAAGTCTAGTTTCTTTACATAGTTGAATACAACAATACTTTATCACATAAGCTCAAGGAAATATATGGATTTTTTAGCTAATCTTTTTCAAACTATCACTTCACTCATTCATATAGACCAGATTGTGTTTTTGTTGCACGACTCACCTTTTATTTATATTATTACAATTGCTTTATTTTGCTGTGTGATGCTGCTTATGAGTGTGTTTTCATCATATAAGATTCTAAATTTACAGATATTATTTGCTTGGATTCTCTCTTGTGTTATAACCTTTATCTATCTTGTCAATTCACACACGGATATGGAGCAGATAAAGCTTAGTGCTGCACTTCACTCACAAATTATTTTATCATTTTCTAGCATTATTATATTGCTTGTATTTTATCTCTTGGGATTAGTTAGCACAAAGCCTTTTAAGGCTAGGAAAAATTTTGGACGACATGCATGGTGGGTTAGCATTGTCCGCTTTATTGTTGTGCTTGCATTTTGTTGCGTGTTTAATATCGGCTTATTTGTAGCTTCTGCTTTGTTTTATTTGTAGCAAAATAGAGAATCCTTTGCTATAATACCACGATATTTTTACAAAAGCCTTGTAACCTTAAAAACAGATTAAAAATATGGAGAATTGAAGTTTGAATTTTTCAGTGCCTGCTACCAGTGCAAATTTAGGACCGGGATTTGATTGTCTAGGCATATCATTAGGGTTTCGCAATTATTTTAGCATAGAAGAAGCAAAAGAACAGCATATTACCATCAGCGGTGAAGGGAAGATGAATCCACATTTCACGCAAGATAATACATTTGTAAGAATCTTTATGCACACATATAAAAAGCTTGGTGGCAAGTCCCAATTTCACTTTACATTTCAAAATAATATACCTGTGGCAAGGGGCATGGGATCATCGAGTGCTATTATCGTTGGGGCGATTTTTAGTGCATTTAAAATGGCAGGAAAGATACCAAATAAAGATGAAGTATTAAATCTTTCTTTGCATCATGAAAATCACCCTGATAATATCACACCAGCGACTATGGGTGGCTTTAATGCAAGTTTTTTAAAGACACATAATAATAAATCAAAAGTAGTCTATTTGCGACAAAATATGCCAAAGAATCTTAAAGCTGTGATGGTAGTCCCCTATCAGCCTATGTCTACTAAAAAAGCAAGAGGCGTATTGCCAAAAGCTTATAGTGTGCAAGATTGTGTCTTCAATCTCTCTCATGCTTCGGTTTTAAGTCTTGCCTTTGGTATGCAAAGATGGGATTTACTGCGTGAGGGCTCACTTGATAGAATGCACGAGCAAGTTCGTATGGCAACCTTTCCCATACTTTTTGAGATTCAAAAACATGCTTTGCAAAATGGTGCGCTTATGAGCACACTCTCTGGTAGTGGCTCTTCTATGTTTAATCTATGTCATAGCGATGATGCAAGGCGATTAGCAAAGCAACTTATTTCTAGATTCTCAAAATTTCGCATTTTAACACTTGATTTTGACAATGATGGTGTTAAGATTGAGAAAGGATAGGTGCATGTGAGTAAGGTTACACGATACTATGCTACAAAAAGTGTGCGTATGTGTGTTGCATGCAGACAAAGGGATTTGCAAAAAAATCTCATACGATTTAAGGTTTTAGAATCTGCATTGCAACTTTATGATGGTAGCGGGCGGAGTTTTTATGTATGCTATATGTGTTTGCCACAACGCAAAACACAGCAAATTATTAAAAGGATTGTTAAAAAAGCAGAGAATCTGCAAGAACAAATCGAGGAGATAGCACAAATATGTCAAAAGTAAGTATTAAAGAAATCGCAGATGAAGCTGCAAAAAATCCAAAAGATATACTCGATAAAGCTAAAGAGCTAGGCTTTAAAGTGCGGAATGTATCAAGCACCATTACGACAGAAGAAGCAGAAATGCTTTATAACTACATTACAACAGGAAGTTTGCCTGATGGTTTTGTGCCAGCGACTGAAAAAACAAAGGCTAAAAAAGATTCTAAGGCTAAACAAACAGATAAAAATGATGACGCACAAACTGAAGCAGAAACTGACATTACAGCACAAAAAGCCACAAAAAAGCAAAAATCAACCAAAAAAGATACGCAAGAAATATTAAACAAAGATGAAACACAAGCTACACCAAAAGCGGTGCAAACAAGCGATATTAAACCTAAAAAATCTATCCAGATTGTAAGAAGAAGTGATGAAGAGCCACAAAAAGTAGCAGCTAAAACACAAACAGAAAATACGATAAAAAAAGAGCAATCCAGCACAGATATCATCGAAACAACAGCTCAAGAAACCATACACACAGAAACAACATTAAAAGAAACAAAGCAAGAAGCACCAATAAAGCCTATAGAATCTACACCAAGCACAGAGGCAAAAAGAGATTCTGAACTCCCACAAGGGATAGACCCAAGTCAGTTAAAAAAACCACGAATAAGTGCAATCCGTGTAATCAGTAAAAATGACGAAGTCCAAACTACAAGCAAAAAGAAAGATGATTCAAATTCTAGTTTGCGTAGTGCTACACAAATACTTGATACCTTAAAGAATGTTGAACGCAAAGAAAAGGTAAAAAAGAAAAAGGACAAAAACACAAATAAACCGCAGCAAAAGCACTCTTCACACATCATCAGCATGGAACGCGATATGGGTGGCTTTGGCTATGATGATGAGCAAGATGAAATCATGCTTATTGATTTATACGAAGATAATAGCCCAAAAGAGAGTTTTGAAGAAGAAAGGGTGAAGAAAAATGAGTTAAACGATAAGATTAAAGTCAATCGCTATAGCCCATGGATAAGAGAGGGATCAATTGCTAGACCTTCAAAAGGCAAGGGTAAAAAAATGCGTAATAATAAAGGTAAAGAACAAACTGAAGCCATCACTTCACTTGTATTACCTGAAGAGATACGCGTATATGAGTTTGCTGAAAAGGCAAATCTAGAGTTAGGCAATGTGCTTGGCAAACTCTTTTTGCTTGGTGTGAAAATGCTAAAAAATGACTTCCTTGATAAAGATACAATCGAGATTCTAGCAAGTGAATACAATATTGATGTAAGTATTCAAGCAAATGTGCCTTTAGTCGAAGAGGAAGAGATTATAGAATCTGATTTAGAGCATAGACCGCCTGTTGTTACGATTATGGGGCATGTAGATCATGGTAAGACTTCACTATTAGATTATATTAGAAACTCACGCATTGCAAGTAGCGAGTCAGGGGGTATTACCCAGCATATTGGTGCATATATGGTGCAGAAAAATGATAAATGGATAAGCTTTATTGACACACCCGGACATGAAGCGTTTGCACAAATGAGAAGTCGTGGCGCACAAGTTACAGACATAGCTATCATTGTAATAGCCGCAGATGATGGGGTAAAACAACAAAGTATTGAAGCCCTAAACCACGCAAAATCTGCGAATGTGCAAATCATCATCGCTATGAATAAAATGGATAAAGAAGGTGCAAATCCAGATAAGCTAAAAGCAGAGTGTGCAGAGCTTGGTTTTACACCTATGGATTGGGGCGGTGAATATGAGTTTATCCCTATCAGTGCAAAGACAGGTGAAGGTATAGATGTGCTTTTAGAGACAATCCTTATACAAGCAGAGATTCTAGAATTAAGGGCAAGTAAAAAAGCTAAGGCAAAAGCTATCGTGCTAGAGGGTAGTCAGCAAGTAGGTAAAGGATCTGTAGCGACTATTATCGTGCAGCAAGGTGTGCTAGAAATCGGGCAAAGCATTGTAGCAGATACTGCCTATGGTAAGGTAAGGACGCTAAAAGATGATACAGGCAAAAGCATTACTAGACTAGAGCCAAGCGGTGTAGCACAAATCACTGGACTTTCAGAAGTGCCAAGTGCAGGTGCATTATTGCAGGTGGTAGAAAATGATTCTATCGCAAGAGAGATGGCAAACAAAAGAAGTGCATATTTAAGGCAAAAACAATTAAGCAAAAGCACAAAAGTAACCTTTGATGAGTTAAGCTCAATGGTGGCAAAAGGACAGATTAAAAGTGTGCCTGTTATCTTGCGTGCTGATACGCAGGGAAGCCTTGAAGCTATTAAAGCAAGCCTAGAGGGATTAAATAACCAAGAAGTAGAAATCAATGTCATCAGCTTTGGTATCGGTGGAATCACACAAAGCGATCTAGACTTAGCAAATGCAAGTAGCAATTGTGTCGTGTTAGGCTTTAATGTCCGCCCAACAAATGAGATTAAAAACCTTGCAAAAGATTTAGGTATTACCATTAAAAGCTATGCGATTATTTATGATTTAATCGATGATATGAAAGCCTTACTCAGTGGGCTTATGTCGCCTATTATCGAAGAAGAAGTTGTGGGTAATGTGAGTGTAAGAGAGACTTTTGTGGTAGCAAAGCTTGGGACTATTGCAGGTTGCATGGTGCTTGATGGCAAGGTTGAAAAGAATTTAAGTGTGAGAGTTTTACGCAATGGTGTAGTGCTATGGAGTGGCAAGATAGCAAGTCTCAAACGATTTAAAGATGATGTAAAAGAGGTGAGTAAGGGCTATGAATGCGGCATTATGCTTGATGGCTTTAATGATATTTTGGCACAAGATGAATTTGAAATCTACAAAGAGATTGAAAAACAAAGGGTGCTGTGAGATTTGGATTCCATATATGTTTAGGTACTATAAACTTTGACTCCTAAACCTCATGCACTTGTTTAGATAAAAGTCAAAAGTTATATTTTCATCAGCATTGAGAAATATGCTTGAGTTTGCGGTTGTGCTATGATTATTAGCAGCAAACACATCAATATCCTTTGCCACTTTTTTTGCGTAAAACATCCCCCAATATGCTCTTGTCTCTCTCCTTTTATTATTGCATGAGAATCCCCCTATAGATTCTGTAAAGCTCCCCCCCTCCACACTCTTATCCCCCCCCCCCCTCCAATAGATTTACTGCTATCTTTCCTACTCTTAGTGCATTATCTACACCTACATTTAAGGTATAAGAGTTGTATTATTTATTCTATGAAGTTGACACAAGACATAAAGACAAAGGCACAAGCGATAAAAATAAATTGTATATCGAAAACAATACGCTACAAGGAAAATCCGCACACAATATAAATAGGCACTATGTCGTAACTCAAATACATAGAAACTTATCTTACAAAAAGGATTAAAATGAAAAAATAGCATTTTGCTTTTGGTAAGGAGCATATATGGCAATGGTATAGGGTAGATTGCGCATATAAGCAGAATATAGAATCATTATTTGAACATTGTAGTCCTTTAGAACAAAAATTTATAGAAGAGGCAAAAAAGAATACGATGGGAATAATTGGACAGAATTGCAAAAATGGGTTGGTTGTAGCACTCCACAAAGAGTGATTATAAAGACTAAGGATATACAAGAAGCCCATGAGGCTTCTATTCAATATATGGGTAAAGAATGGCTGTTTAAGAAACTTCCGCTACAAAACTTTAAAAAAGACATAGGGTGATAACTCTTGTGTCAAACTTGTATGGAAAGGCAATACATATTTGGAAATATACTATGGTTTTGATATGAAAACTCAATGTGATTATGTGTATTTTTTCGATATGGGTAATGACAACATTGCTATCGTAAAAGGGTAGTGATGTTGCTTGTAAAAGAAACTTGTCATAACCCAAATTAGAAAGAATATACAACGAAAACAATGGTTTTACTCTGTATCTACCTATGTGGGTTATATGCAAATAATTTGGATATAGTAGATTCTAAAGGTAGGAGTTTTTGGGACAAAAGATTTGTTATGTATGACACAAATACATCATTGATGATAAAAACTTGTGAGAACAAAGAATGGTTTGAGGAGCAGGGATTGCAATTTGATAGAGAAAGCAGGAGTATAATAGCTTATACCCCTATGGAACGCATAGTTTTGGAAATACAAGATTCTAATACTTCAGGGAAATAAATTTATTTTTCTGTTTGCTGATGTTATGAAATATAATCCTAAAGATAAATATGGTTTGGAGTTTTTAGACGATAATTCGATTTCAATGGTGTATATTTGGGAAGTGCGAAAAATATGTGCTATGTCCGAAATAATGATAATAAACAAAGTAACATAAAAACACTTAATCAAGGCGGTATCTCAAAAATACTACGGGGAGATAGACAAAGACACGGGGTAAACATAATATCCCCTATCTATACCGATAAAGATTGCACAAATACAATAGAATCCACTACGCAGAGAAAGCTATGGCGATAATGGCGAGATAGATGCGGCTAAAAAAGATACAAGATTCTTTCAAAACTTAGAATCTTTAAAGCAAGAATATAAAGAAGTTTTAGATTCTATGCACTATAAATTAGATTAAAACACAATATCCAAACCTAATTGTCCAATACGATACAAAGCAAAGTCATACTTTATTGGGTCTTTAGAATCAAAGGATTTTAGTGTATGCGTGATTTCTTTTACTGCCTTTAGATTATAAGATTTAGTTTTACAAAGTCCAAGTTGCTTTGAGATCTTAAAAGTATGAGTATCAAGTGGTAGCAATAAATGCGATGTATCTACTTCGTGCCATAGCCCAAAGTCAAGGTTATCCTTGCGGATTAGCCATCGTAAAAACATATTGTATCGTTTGCGTGTGGATTGCATATTGCAGGGATTGCCAAATAAAAATTGCAATCCATAACTCTGAATCTTGTGTGCGTTTATAAAGTCATTTGCTAGTTTTTCAATACGATTGATGGCATGTAAAATATCAAAATGTTTTGTATAAGATTCTAAAAATAGCGATTTAATACCGCCCTTTTTGATAAAATCAGCAATGATGAGAAAACAATTTTTAGTATCTTCTCGTGTTTGGAATCTGTAATATGGAAACAAATCTAGTGGCATATCTTTTATAGAATCTGCGTCAATCAAGCAAGAAAAGGGCATATAAGAGAGATTTTTTACAATCATTTGTGCGTTACCATAGGCATATAAAGCACAGAACAAGCACAACTCATCAAAATATATAAAATCTCTATGTTTGTGGGCTATTTGCAATGGGTCTGGGTGTGAATGCAAGTATATTTGTGCGTTAAAAAGAGAGTATTGTGTGTCTAGGAATTGTTTTAGTTTCCTGTTATATTGCATAAAATTCCTTATCATTACTAGAATCTATAAAATTTTATCATTAAGTCTTGACTATTAATAAAATTTTCTATATAATTATATCTTTATTTTTACTTCATTCCGGATTAGCTCAGCGGTAGAGTAGGTGGCTGTTAACCACTTGGTCGCAGGTTCGAATCCTGCATCCGGAGCCATTCATTATCCCCTTTTTTGACTTCAAATTTATTTGTTACAATTTTCTATAATATTAAATCGAGATAGAATTTACACCATACTTTACATCTGAGCACGATATTATTGCCATTACAAACAACATTGAAATATTCATTATTAATAAAAAGACTGACGAATATAAAGTCTAAAAAGAGCGACATTAAAACATGCCGCAAAGATTTGAAAGAGCTAATTATATATTAGCTGTTAGAGGGGATAACAGAAACTTTTTTTCTGTATTTATCTTTTTGTTGGAAACTCACAATACCATCGATAAGCGCATAAAGCGTATGGTCTTTGCCCATGCCGACATTATTTCCTGCATGCACCTTTGTGCCTCTTTGTCGCACGATAATATTCCCTGCTCTTACAAATTGAGAACCAAATTTTTTAACGCCCAACCTTCTTCCTGCAGAATCTCTATTATTCTGCGTACTACCCTGACCTTTCTTGTGTGCCATCTAACATTCCTTACTTAATGATATTTGTTACTTTTACGCGTGTAAAGTCTCGTCTAAAACCTCGTTTTGTTTTGCTGTCTTTACGCCTTCTTTTCTTAAAGGTAATAACCTTTTTGCCTCTACCTTCATTAATAACCTCTAATTCCACTTTTGCGTTCGCAATAAATGGATTCCCTACGACCAAATCCTCACCATTTACGATAGCAAGGACTTCACTAATTTCTAGCTTTGACTTTGGCTCAAGGCTCAATTTATCAAGTAGAAGTATATCTCCCACTTGTGCCTTGTATTGCTTGCCTCCGTTCTTAAATATAACTTGCATAGCTATCCTTTAAAAAATGTAAAACCACTATTATACTATCATTTTCTAATTTTTACCTTAAAAACCACAAAAAAATGACACAATCATAGAATCTTTATTGCACAGAATCTCACAAAAGAATCTATGCAAAATCAGCATATACTAACGCACTTCCCCATGTGAAACCAGAGCCAAAGGCATCAAGCAATAATAAATCTCTGTGCTTAAACTTACCACTTGTATAAGCATCATCAAGTGCCATAGGAATGCTTGCTGCAGAAGTGTTACCATATTTTTGCACGGTTAGGATAATCTTTTCATCAGGGAGGTTAAGCGTATTTGCGACCGATTGTATAATGCGTAAATTCGCTTGATGTGGCACGAAATAATCTAGGTCTAATGCGCTCATATTATTGTGTGCTAAAATATCTTGTGCGTCCTTTGCGATTGTCCTTACTGCTACCTTAAATACTTCATTGCCTTTCATTTTTAAGACTTGATTTTTACTCTCTTCTTCATCTATGCTAAACATGCTTAGAGCTTCGTTTTGTGTGAAAGTATTGAATCTTTTTGGAGTGCAAAGCAGGTGTGAAAACTGCCCATCAGAAGAAATGTGAATATCTTTAATGCCGACTTTATCCCCTCTCCCAACGACACAAGCCCCAGCCCCATCACCAAATAAAACACAGGTTGTTCTATCGGTAAAATCAAGCACAGCACTCGTCTTTTCAGCACCTATTATAAGGACATTTTTATACATTCCGCTTTCTACATATCCTTTGGCTGCAGATAAGGCATACACAAAACCCGTGCAAGCTGCAGTTATATCAAATGCAGGGACATCAGCAATGCCAAGCTTTGTAGCGATAATACAAGCGGTTGAGGGCATGGCAAAAAAGTCTGGATTAATGGTCGCACAAAGGATTAAATCAATATCTTTTAGACTAAGATTTGCTCTCTTAATAGCAATCTTAGCAGCTTCCACGCCTAAATCACTACTCATCTGTTCTTTATCTGCAAAATAGCGTGTTTTTATCCCCGTGCGTTGTGTAATCCACTCATCATTAGTATCTAAGAATTGCGTAAAAAAATCATTCGGGACACAATTGCTAGGGACATAAGAGGCGATAGACTTGATAGAGGCATAGAACATATCTTCTTCCTTAAAAACACTTGTAACGATACATATTGAAGCAAAAAATGAAATGCTTACAACACAATGGGCTTTAAAACACTATAGCCATTATATTATCACTTTTTATCGTTGCATAGACTGAAATGCTTCTGCAATTTTATCACATATTTTTGAATCACACGCTTCAATAGCCTGATAAATTGCACATTCCATAGCCCTAGCATTACTCTTGCCATGACTAATAATTACAGGCTTTTTAATGCCAAGCAGGGGAGCACCGCCATATTCTGCATAATCAATCTTTGTTTTCAACGCTTTGAATGCTGACTTTGCAAAAAGATAGCCTAAAGAACTCATAAAAGACTTTTTAATCTCAGCCTTTAATATCGTGCTAATAGAGCTTGCGACACCCTCACTTGCTTTTAGCACAAGATTCCCTATAAAGCCATCACATACGATAACATCAACAGAGCCATTGAATATGTCTGATCCTTCAACATTGCCTTTGAAAAAGTTATATTCTCTCAATAATTGAAAGGTTTGCTTTGTGAGTTCATTGCCTTTAGAATCTTCCTCGCCATTTGATAAGAGTCCAACGCTAGGTGTTTCATAGTGCAAAACATGTTTTGCGTAATGAAAGCCCATTAATGCAAAATCGACAAGATATTCAGGCTTACAATCTGTATTTGCACCTGCATCAAGTATAATGCTGCATCGATTCTCTATCGTTGGCATACAAGTGCATATAGCGGGACGAGAAACGCCTTTTATCCGCCCAATTTGCAAGGTGGCCAAACTCATTGTAGCGCCACTATGTCCTGCGCTGACACATGCGACCGCTTCACCATTCTTTACAAGCCCAATGGCATGATATATAGAAGTGGTTGTGCGTTTGTTTGCATCGCTTGCTTTCTCTTCCATACGCACATAGTCATCAGTATGCAATAACTCAATGCGTTGCAATATATCACTTGAGAGATTCTTAGAATCTAAAGAAGTTTTTAGCAACGCAGTATCGCCTACTAAATATGCCTTAAAGTTTCTATTTTGCAATGCTTGCAACAAACCGCATACGACAGGCTCAACGCCATTGTCAGCACCCATTGCATCTAATGCAATCTGTAACATAATGCCCTAACTATAAGATTGTGTAAATTTATTAATATGGTGCGGTAGTTTCCAGCTACCATCTTTATCTTTTACCGGTGTTGCTAGTCTTACTTTGTAGTGCGTTCTTCTCTTTGCCGCTCTAGTTTTACTCACTCTTCGCTTAGGAACAGCCATGACTTACTCCTTAATATTATAATCTAATCGTATAGATTCTATCTCGCTCGCTAAAACAAAATCAAAATCTATGAAACCATCAAAAAACTCAATCACATCAAGTGAATTGATGACTTTTGATTGGCTTTGTGCCTCCCAGATTCCATCTGAAAAATACAAAACCAACGATTCATCAATTTCAGCACTAAACTCATTTCCACTCAAAGAGCAAATAAGCTGCAAATTCCCCTTAATATTACCACGAAATACCGCAAGTTTAGAATCCTGCCGCATAATCTCGCCTTGCAATTCTATATGTTCGTTTTCAAATATAACTTCACTCTGCTTTTTATCAAGTATTAAATGGATTTGCTTTGGCTTTTCTGTGATTTTTCTAAACTCAATCCGCACAAAAACCGCCTATTTGCCAATATGCTAAAATACCTTATAGTATCTTACTTTTTGCGAAGAAAAAGGCTATCTCAATAGCCGCATTTTCTTTAGAATCGCTCCCATGCACAGCATTTGCATCAATGCTATCTGCAAAATCAGCGCGTATAGTCCCGGGTGCTGCTTCTTTAGGATTTGTAGCGCCCATAAGCTCCCTATTTTTCGCAACCGCATTATCTCCCTCTAACACCATAACAACCACAGGACCACTTATCATAAACTCCACAAGATCATTATAAAAAGGGCGGTCTTTATGCACTGCATAAAACTCTTTTGCTTCGCATTTGCTTAACTGCACTTTTTTTGCTGCCGCAATACGCAAACCATTGTCTTCAAATCTTGTGATAATCTTACCGATAACATTCTTTTTCACCGCATCTGGTTTAATAATAGATAGTGTTTGTTCCATAACTTCCCTTTAATTCACAAATATTCATCAGTCACCACTAGACTGATAAAAATTAAAAGTATGTATTCTACCCTAAAAAATGTTAAAAATCAAGATATGCCGATGATAGACACTTCTTTTTATGGAAACATTATCTAGTTATGGATTCTTAAAGACAATAACACAACTTTACTTTTTGTAAAACTTAAAATAGACTATCTAACAGATCAAAAAATTCTTTTAAAGATGGAATACTTTTTTTGCCTTTTTGGCTTTCAAAACCAGAACATATATCAAGCAGCATGGGCTTTAGTGTGAGTATATTTTCTAGATTTTTTGCTGAGATTCCCCCTGCTAACCATAGATTTCCCTCTAAAATCTTATGCTTTGCTAGAAAATCTTGTATAGCCACAATATCTATATCACATCCACTACCCGCACTACTATCCCATAAGGCAAAATGTGTTTGCAATCCTTTTTCTACATGCAATAGTTCCTTATAGTTGATAGATGGATAAAAGGGTAAAAGCCCTGCATTTAATCTCGCATAAAGTGTATGCAGGGGATATGGTCCATAAAAAGATTCAATATCTTTTACAATCTCACTTTCAATGCAAAATGATATAGGCATATCATGCAGTTGCAAGCAGTCAATAAGTCCTTCTTCTAAATACCTTACACCGACCTCAACACACTCATGTGTAACCACACCTACCCTTAAAGGCATAGAATCTTTATGTGTGCTAAACGCTTTTTGTGCTTCTTGTAGAAACTTTCTATCCACATAACGCATACTCTTTGGCGTTAGGATAAAGCCTAGCATATCAGCGTATTTCACACTCTCTTTTAAAAACTCTAAATCATTAATACCGCATACTTTAATGAGTGGTTTATAGCACTCTTTTTGCATTGAGTGATTTTTTGTATAGAATCTTTGCAGTAAAGTAGCAAATATAGCCTTATTTGCACCGATACTGAATGCTTGTTTTAATCCGTGTATGACGCTGTGGTGTGGTGCATGTTTAGAATCTAGGTTCTGTAAAAATTCGCCCTTGTCTATACAATTTGAACGATTGGCTGAATTGTGATGAATAGTCATATCGCTTAGATAACTCCTACCCCCTAATTCAGCCAAAGCATCCAAAGCCACAGAGCAACTGCTAGAATTTGTGGTTGTGTTTGCGTGGCTTGTTGGTCTAGAATCTACATGATAAGACAAATCTAAATCCCCACTAGATTCTAAAAAAGCTTCTTTTTTATCAAGCTGCTCTACTAAAAAACTGCCGCATAAAATCCCTTGAAATCCACCACTCCCAGCCATAAAGCTATCATACTCTGATTGTATGCCAGATTCAAAGATAACAGGTATATGCTTTGGAATCTGTGCGCGTAGCTTCATCGCTTCCATTTTATTGATTTGAAAGGTTTTGAGATTCCGCGTATTAATGCCTACAATAGCTTTTTGAAGATTTAAATCCTTAATCAGATTGTATTCAGCAAGTGTGTGAATCTCTATTAATGGTGTGAGATTATAGGCTAAGAGTTCACCATATATAGCACAAAAAGATTCCATATCATCAACAAAAAGTGCCACTATAAGCAGCACCATATCAGCCCCAAAGAGATAGCTAACTCTTGCTTCATCTTTATGTAAAATGAAATCTTTACGCAAGATACAAGCCTGTGGAAATGCCCTTTTAATCGCATATAAATCCTGCAAACTTCCTTGAAAGTAGTCTTCCTCACAAAGCACAGAAATTGCATTTGCCCCTTGATTTATGTATATCTGTGCGAGTTTTGTTGGCTCTGTGATGGTGCTGATATGCCCTTTTGTAGGGCTTTTTCGCTTCACTTCAGCAATAACAAATGGGGCAGATTTATCATTAAGCAAAGTGGGGCAAATCAGTGGAAACTCCCTTTTTTGCGGTAAATCATATCCAAGCGATATGCCCTTTTCCTGCATTTTTCTTTTTTTTGTTTCGCATATTTGAGTGAGAATCTCAATGCCATCAATTTGTGGTTGCATGTAATCCTTTGCATGTATAATAGAAATCTTGAAACAAAATTTTACACAAACTTCGTTTGTAAATACAACTAACACTATATATTTTATTCACACAAATCACAATTAAAAGTATTTTGTTATAATCTTAGCATGTAGCCTGTATTGTCATGTTTGTATAATAAATCTGTGATTGGGCTACAAATGTTTATAATTGTTAGGAGAGATATATGCAAGAGTTAAATCATAGCAATTTTTCGAGTATGACAAGTGAAGGTATCGTGATAGTCAATGTCGGGGCAAGCTGGTGTCCTGACTGCAAACGCATTGAGCCGATCATGACAGCATTAGAAAATGAATATAAGGATAGAATCCGTTTTTTTAAAGTCAATTTTGATACAGAAGAGCAACTCAAAGATTCACTACAAATTAGGAGAATCCCAACACTCATTTTCTACAAAAATGGCAAAGAAGTCGCTGAAAGACTAGTCGAGCCAAAAAGTCAAGCAGAGATTGAGAAAGTCGTGCAACAAGTGCTATAAAAATAGCATGATAATAACACTTTGAAAAATCACTCATTGTATGTAGAATAAGCATATATGGGGTGATAGCACGAAATCACCACTTGGTTATAAAAAACTAAGCATGACTATACTTTAATAACAAAGATTATGTACAAAACTCTACTATCAGCATACTTCTGAATGTCTATATGAAAAGTATATAAGGCTAAATAAATCGCAATTTCACATATTAAAGTCAGCCAAACAATCTAGAATCTTTATGTCGTTTTTTACAATTCGCGTGCAGTTAAAAAGAAGATTTATCAAACTATATTTTTGCAAAATATTTTTTCAAAAATAGCTTGTTTTATTATATTAGCAATGAGTGGATTCTCGCTGCTACATTATATTTTAAAGCATTATCACACAATAAAACTCAAAGAAAATACCATAGAAAAACGCAAGGAATCTTATGTGGCTAGTAAAGAGCAGCTTATAAAAGAGCATAGTGCGTTAAAAGCGCAATGCAAACAATATAAACTCCCCTTTGTTGAGATACAAGAAGATTATGAAAATGAAATGCAAGGCGTGGTTGTGATGTGGGCAATGAGTGATAAATAAATGTAGATTCTCAAATATATTGTGGTGACTAAGGTGGATTCATAAAGGCAATGAACACCAACTCACTCTCGTCAAAGAAAAGCAAGAATTATTTTCCATACTACGATGAGTTTTAAAAAATTAAGTGCTTATACAATGGAATCTTAATTGGACACAAAAAACGCTTTGTGCGATACAATATAATTATACTTGTAAAGCTCATATTTTTTTTGAGAACAATATTTTCAAATAAAATAGTCTAAAATAGATTCTACCTTATCACATATAAGTTAAATTTACTTGAGCAATGCCATCATTCTGGGATTAATGTTTTTTGCATACCAGATTCTTTAATTTTGCTTTTAGCTTTTTTCTAAAAATATTCGGTTCTCTTTTAGCGCTTAGAATCTTATGCCATGTGTAGGGTGATATACTTCTAAATACTGCATATTTTGTTAATTTACCTATAAAGCTTTCTTCAATCCAAGTTTCTATGCAGCATGTATCATAGTATTTGCTATACCATTCTAGTTGCTTATGTGTTGGGTTTATGCTTATTATTGATTTTGCTGCTCTATCTTGTCTTAGCGTAATATAGAGTGCTTGATTGCCGTATTGACTAGCTACAAAATTGCCGTATGTTTCAAACTCACTAAATCCAGAAGCACTAAGTTGGCATTCATCGATGCTTTCTAAAATCGCTTCAAAAAATAACTTATTATGTGTTTTTTCTATACGAGAAATAAGCTCACACATAATAGAATTATTTATCATCATGTGTTCCACAATAAAACTAAAATCAACCGCACGCATTAAAATGCTTATAGAATCTTGCTTATAAATGGGTATTTGAAGTCGTTTTAATGTGTCAAAATATGGCTTATGAATATAATCGTGTTTTGCAAAATATGTAGTAAGGTTTTCTGGTTTTTCTTGTTGCAATTTTTCATGATGAAAAAACATCATATCGTTTAAAGCAATACAATCTGCGTCCCAAATAAGATAATATGGAGTAAAAATAGGGCAACAATCACCCCCCCCCCCCATGTCTAACAAGGCATTACTTGTTTTATCATTTGAGTTCGCAAAAGTTGCATATCCCATTTTAAGAAATTGCTGTAAATACCAGCCGCTTCGCCATATAGCCGCATTTTTGGATTCCATATATTTTTGAATGACTTCAAGACTTAGATTCTTGTAGATTTTATCCTCATCAAAAATATAGATTTTTTCTTGTATATTCTGCGATAAATTTAAAATAAGATTTGCATTATTGCTACTTGTTATAATATGTATCTGTTGTGGTTTCGTGTGGTTATATAATCTTTCTAGCATAGGTGCTAGATTGATATTATCTAATTGTTTTAGGCAAATTAAAACATTAAACATTGTGTTCCTTATGTGTAGAATAGAGTTATATTATATCTGCATATTATGTATTTTTAAGTTCTCGCTTTGTTTTTACAACCTTAATACCCAATTCTAAACCTTACTATTGCTGTTTTGTTGTTTTAAAATCTCTTAGAAAACCTGTCATACCATGATAACCTTTTCGCAATACTACATTGCATTTTTATAAATTATTTGCATAAACATGTATTTTTTTTGTTAAGATACAGCCTTTATAGAATCTTCGCAAATCTAATAATAAAGGCATATAGTGAAAAGCGGTAAAAAAGGGGTGAGGCGGATTATTGGGGCTTTCTTTTTTTTCTCTAGCGGGATTAAAGGCTTGTGTGAGTGAAGAAGTCTCATTTCGACAAATCCTTATTGTGTTTGTGTTATTTTTCATTATTGCGTGTTTTTTGGGGCGTGATTTTTTTGAGATTGCTTTTTTAGTTTTGCCTTTGTTTTTTATGGTATTTGCGGAGTTAGTGAATACAGCTATTGAAAAGATTATTGACCTAGTCCAGCCTACATTTCATCCACTTGCACGAGATGCAAAGGATATTGGCAGTAGTTTGCAGTTTGTTTGTATGTTGTTTGCTGCTTTTATTTGGGGTGGCTACTTGCTTGTTCGTTTTGTGTTATAGAATCTTTAAGGATAACTTTTGTTTGTTTCAGATGATGAGAGTAAAACGATATGTGCGCGTTTTAATACTATAAAGCCACCTTCAAATGCTATTATTATCGAGGGGCATTGGGATAGCTTCGTGCAGCAAGCCTACATTACTGCCTTGCGCGCTCAAGTGCAAAAATACACAGGCGATATTCACATTGTATTTCAAAATGCAAGGGTTGGCATTATCTTCATGCTACTTTTGCGTAATACTTTAGAATCTAGTCAAATAGAAGATGTGTATATCTATGTTGATAGTATGCAGACTACGCGTCTTACCTCTTTTCTCTTATCAGAGCGTTACACACTGCTTCTTAATGGTGAAGTCTATAACGCCATAGAAAATAATGACAATGCTATAATGAAAGAAGTATTAAGCACGCCATATAGACCAAAAAGGCTTAATATTTTTTCTAGCTTTTTTAGCTTTATAGGGCAGTGGTGTGTTAGTTTTTATCAAACCGCTTTATCGTTTTTTAACTTCATGGGTATGTTTTTACATTTCTTTATGCTTGGTTGTTTAAAACCATCAAATTTTCGTTTTAAATCCCTTATTTATCATATCTATGAGCAAGGCTTTAAGGCGTTGCCTGTTGGGCTTATGACCTCACTTATTATCGGCTATGCAATCACACTGCAAGGGGCATATCAGCTAAACTCTATGGGTGTGCCAATTATGAGTGTTGATACGACTGCAAAGCTTGCTTTGCGTGAGATGGGACCATTTATCCTTGCCTTAGTGATTGCTGGTAGAAGTGCATCAAGCTTTACCGCACAGCTTGGGTCTATGCGACTTACAGAAGAGTTATCTGCTATGAAAGCTATGAATCTTAATATATTCTATTTTCTCATTATCCCTAGAATCTTAGCCCTTATTATCGTTATGCCTTTAATGGTATTTGCTGCTGATGCGATTGCACTTTTTGGTGGTATGGTAGCGATTAAGACAAGCATTAATATTGGCTTTGAGACTTATTTAGAAAGATTCTATGAAACGGTGTCGATTACGCATTTTTGGATAGGCGTGGTAAAAGCCCCTGTATTTGGTGCGATTATTGGCATTGTTGGGTGCTTTCGTGGGTTGGAATGCAGGGGTGATACACAATCTATTGGTAAAATGACAACCATGAGTGTTGTGAATGCGATATTTTGGATTATCATGGCAAATGCGATTTTCTCTTTCATTTTCACAAGGTATAATCTATGAGTAATATCGTTGAAGTTAATAATCTCACTACACATTATGGCAATACGCTGATACATGATTCTATAAGCTTTCATGTGAAAAAGGGGGAAATTTTCTCTATACTTGGTGGCAGTGGAAGTGGTAAAACGACACTTTTACATACGCTTATATTCTTGCATAGACCAACTTCTGGGAGTATTAATATCCTTAATACTGATATTTGGAAGTTAAAAGATTCTAAAAAGCATACTATTATGCAAAAAATGGGCGTTGTATTTCAGTTTGGCGCTCTCTTTAGCTCTTTAAATGTGCTTGAAAATGTAACAAGTCTGCTTGAAGAATACTCATATTTTCCATCAAACCTATATCCTGAAATAGCAAAGTTTTGGCTACATAATGTAGGGCTTGATTTAAGTGTATGCAATAAATATGTGAATGAATTAAGCGGCGGTATGAAAAAAAGAGTGGCACTAGCTAGGGCATTATGCACAGAACCTGAGATTCTATTCTTAGATGAGCCAACAAGTGGGCTAGATCCTGCTAGTGCATGTAAATTTGATGATTTAATTGCTTCTTTAAAAGAGAAGTTTGGCGTAACGATAGTTATGATTACACATGATTTAGATAGTATAAAAGATGTAACTGATAGATTTATCTTGCTTGGTAATAAAAAGATTGAATTTAGCGGCACACTAGACGAGTTTGCAAAAGAAGCAAATAATGGTTTGCATCAAAATAGCCTTTTTCATTCTACGCGTGGTGAGAAATATTGGAAATATAAATAAAGGATTTGTATGGAGAGAAATATTAATTATACACTTATTGGGCTTATTTTTTGTATCTTAACGATTGCAATGATTGCATTTATCTTTTGGATTGGTCGCTTTGGCATTGATGATAGAAGAGTAAAGATTTATCATGTCTATACGCAAGATGAGGTAGGGGGCATTAGTGTCAATACACCTGTAAAATATAAAGGCATTAGTGTGGGAAGTGTAACTCACATGGGATTTAAAAAAGATGATGTAGGTGTTGTGCAAATTGATGTTGCTATTAATAAAAAAATACCTGTAAGAGAAGGGTCTGAGCTAGTGATAGATTCTGATGGATTTGTGGGTATGAGCTATCTAAAACTAAAACAAAATGAAAAAGGAAATATCATTAAAGATGAAGATGAAGCCACACTCTATCTAGCAAAAAATGCCATTGGTAAATTGCTAGAAAATGCACAAGGCATGACAAATGATATACAAGATATTGTAAGTAATGTAAAAAATATCACAGATAGCAAAAACATTGAAGACATACGCAATATGCTTATTTCACTGGAGGGCACAAAACAGAATCTTGATAAGACTCTAAATAGTGCAGATAAGCTTTTAAGAGATTTAGATAGGGCATTATTACGCGGTGATTTTAATGTGAAAGAGATTCTAACACCACTTATCAATAAAAGCGGATATAGTTTGCAAACGCTAAATTCTTTCCTTGAGAAAGCAAGTCTGTTTATGGATAGAATGGAGCGAGACCCTTATGAAACACTACTTGGAAAACGAAACTAAAGGAGTAAATATGCGATTAAATCTTATGCAAGGATTCTATATCATCTTAGTTGTAGCCTTACTACAAGGTTGCTTAAATGTGAATCTAAAGTCAGTCCTGCCAGACCAGACTTTTTATAGCCTTGATAATGTAGAATTAGAAAATCAATGCAAAAAGAAGCAAGATAGCTTTGCTTTACAAGTGAATGCCCTCTCACCCTATGATAGCAAGGATATTTTACTCTATAATGAGAAAAATGAGATTAAGGTATTGCCAAATTATAAATGGATTGATTTACCAAAGAATATGACAAGAAATGCTTTCATAAAGATTGCGTCAAATCATTGCTTACAAATAGATCAGAATCCACCTTTAAGTCAGCGGCTAAATACTTTGCGAATTAGTATTAATGACTTATATGTAAAAGGCACAAATGATTATGAAGGGCGTGTATATCTTACTTATGAGCTTTTGGGCTATGATATGAAACGCATAAAAGAAGGTAGTATAACAACCTCTGCAAGGGGAGAAAATCCAGCCATCACCCTGCAACATGCTATGAATGAAGCACTACAAAAAATCGCTAAAGAGATAAAGAAATAGCATTTTAAAAAAGTATTTAATAAATAACAATAAAATTGCAATTATTTTTGAAGGATTCATAAATGACACATGAAAACTATAATCCAGCCGCAATAGAATCTAAATGGCAGAAAATATGGCAAGAAAGTGGCGTATTTGAGCCAAGCAACGACTTTTCAAAACCTAAAAAATACATTCTCTCAATGTTTCCATATCCAAGCGGGGCAATCCACATGGGACATGTGCGAAACTACTGCATAGGCGATGCGATGGCCAGATATTATCGCATGTATGGTTATAATGTATTGCACCCAATCGGCTTTGATGCCTTTGGTATGCCCGCTGAAAATGCCGCTATAAAGCATAAAATCCACCCAAAAGATTGGACTTATAGCAATATGGAGGTTATGCTAAAAGAATTACAAACTATGGGATTAAGCTTTTCAAAAGAAAGAGTTTTAGAGACTTGTGATCCAATATATAGCAAATATGAGCAAGAGTTTTTCATAAAAGCATGGCAAAAAGGCTTAGTCTATCGCAAAAAAGCCTTTCTTAATTGGTGTCCAAATGATTTAACCGTGTTAGCTAACGAGCAAGTTATCGATGGTAAATGTTGGCGTTGTGATACCCCTGTGGTGCAAAAAGAAATGTATCAATACTATCTTAAAATCACAGATTATGCAGAAGAGTTACTCAATGATTTAGAATCTTTAGAGGGTAAATGGCCCTCACAAGTCTTAAGCATGCAAAGAAATTGGATAGGGAAGTCTAGCGGCTTATCTTTTTCATTTGAGTTATGCCAAGATTCTAAAAATCTGCTAGATAATAAAATCAACACACTAGATGTTTATACCACAAGGGCTGATACAATCTATGGTGTGAGCTATTGTGTCATCGCACCGGAACATAGCATAGTCGATTGTCTTATTGAAAAAAATGTATTAGCAAAAAATGATATAGAAATAATCAAAAATATCCGCAATCAAGCTGAAAAAGAGCGATCAAAAGCTGATAAAATAGGCATATCTCTCCCCATTTTTGTCCTGCACCCACTCACACAGAAAAAGATTCCCGTATGGATTAGCAACTTTGTGCTTATGAGTTATGGAAGCGGGGCGGTTATGAGTGTGCCAAGCCATGATGAAAGGGATTTTGAGTTTGCAAAAAAATATAATCTAGCCTTACTGCCCGTCATAGAAGCAAAGGGCGAAAATGATGGCATACATAAGCCAAATACAGAAGATGGAATCTTGTGTAATAGTGATAAATTCTCAGGGCTAAATAGCAAGGAAGCAAGGGAGAAAATCATCGCCCTTTTTGAAGAAAAAGGCATAGGCAAAAAGACTACAAACTATAAACTAAGAGATTGGGGCATATCACGCCAACGCTATTGGGGGACACCTATACCACTTATCCACTGCCCACAATGTGGCGTGGTAGAATCTAATGTTCTGCCCGTTGAATTACCAAATGATATTGAGATAACAGGGGAAGGCAATCCACTTGAAAAACATGCAACTTGGAAATATACAAAATGCCCCAAATGCAATACAGATTCTATAAGAGAGACTGATACAATGGATACTTTTGTAGAATCTAGCTGGTATTTCCTGCATTACACAACACCAAAGGAATTGCGTAAAGACAAAGCCTTTTGTGCGGAATCTCTGCAATATTTTATGGAGGTAGATGAGTATATCGGTGGAATTGAGCATGCGATTTTACACCTTTTATACGCGAGATTCTATACCAAAATGCTACGAGATCTAGGCTATATTAGCTTTAGTGAGCCTTTCTCACATTTACTCACGCAAGGCATGGTGCTAAAAGATGGAGTGAAAATGTCAAAAAGTCTAGGCAATGTAGTAGAGCCGCGACATATTATAGAATCTTATGGAGCAGATACTGCAAGATTATTTATCCTTTTTGCTGCACCATCTAGCTATGCGCTTGATTGGAATGATAATAGTGTGGTTGGGTGCTATAAATTTATTTGCCGTCTCATTGATAGAAAAGTGCGTGTGAAAAAGTGCGAGACATTACCAAAAATAGACACACAGAATCTAAGTAAAGATTCCAAAAACGCAAGACTAAAAGTATATGAAGCCCTGCAAAAACAGCAAAATATATTTAATAAAAAGATTGAGGGCTATCCATTTAATGTCGTAATTGCTGCGTGTATGGAAGCACATAATGCTTTGTCTGCACAAGATAATGATTTAGTTTTCACAGAGGGCTATTTTATATTGCTTCATATTTTAGAGAATTTTATCCCGCATATTGCAAGTGAGCTTAGTCAAGAGTTGTTTAATCTCGCAAATTTTGCACCTATTGAGATTGATAAAGATGCTTTCAAGCAAGATGAAATCACCTATGCAATTAGCGTTAATGGAAAGAAACGCGCTGAAGTTATGATGCCTACAAATGCCACAAAGGAAGAAGTCATCAATGCTGCTAAAAGCGTAGCAGAAAAATGGCTTACAAGTGAGATTAAAAAAGAAATCTTCGTGCCGAACAAATTAGTCAATTTTGTGGTGTAGGGTTAGATTCTAATAAGTCATCATATGAGACAAGGCAGAATATTATGTAACCCAAAAACATTTAGATTCTAAAAAAAGTTTTTTTATCTATGGTTTGCATAATTCTACAAGGATTTCTACGGATTTTTGTTTGTGGCTTCATTATTGTATGCCTGTATTTGTAAGCTAGCAAGAATTTACAATCCCCGCAAAAGGACATTTATGCACACAATCATCACTCAAAGTGAATTTTTAGAATCTAGTGCGTTAGCCAAATATCTCTCAATGGATAAAATCGCTTTACTTGACGATTTAATACATAAGGCAAAAGAAAATAATCTCAAAAGCAAACATTTATACAAAGCATTTAATGGAGTCTTTGTGCGTGGGAATCTATCCCTACTCAAAAAGCCAAAAGTAGCCATCATTGGCACAAGATCGCCAAATCAATATGCAAAACAAATGACTACACAACTAGCAAACACGCTTTCACAAAAAGGCTTTGTAATCGTTAGTGGTGGGGCTATTGGCATTGATTCTATCGCACATTTAAACGCGAATAATAATGCCATTCTTATTTTGCCCTGCGGTATTGATGCAATCTATCCTAAAGAAAATGCTACTTTGATTAATAATCTAGCACAAAATGGACTAGTTTTAAGCGAATATAGCGGCACCTATAAGCCCATGAAGCATACATTTTTAGAGAGAAATCGCTTGATAATTGCATGGAGTGATATCATAATCATACCCCAAGCAGATATAAAAAGTGGCTCAAGCTCATCGGCAAATCTAGCCATAACCCTGCAAAAGCCCCTTTTTGTATTGCCCCATAGATTGCATGAAAGTCGCGGCACACAAGAGTTGCTACACGCACAGAAGGCACAATGTATCTATGATATAGAATCTTTTGTAACAAATGTCTGTGAGATTCACAATATCGCCTATATGCAAGAGATAAAAGACCCGCTCTTAGAGTTTGCATACAATAATGGATTGTTTGAAGATGCCTTAAAACTTTTTGGAGATTTAGTCTTTGCGTATGAACTAGAGGGTAAGATTAAACGCAATGGTTTATATATTGTGCCTTGCTAATATATGCTAAGCAAAATGCGGTTTTAACTAAGCAAGGGCTTAAATAATAGAATCGAATCCTAATTTCCATACATAGCTAGATGATCGAGCAATTATTTACTATCATTATCGCCGAGTTGTTCCTACAAAGTATTCAAAACAATGATCGCAAGTTTTATGACAATGCTGAGTTTGGCCATATTGCAATCACCACAGAAAAATCAAGAACCAACTATAGAATCTTTGATTGCCGATGAAAGTTCCAAACACTAAAAGACAAAGATAAAAACCTAACAAAAAACAAGGGCTAGAAACAAGAACACAAAATTTCACAAGCAACAAGACTTTATAAACTTCCTTAATGTCAAACTCAAAAGAGCGTATATTTAGCAAAGTGTGACACATTTTGTCCTAGATGCGATAAAGCATATTGAGAAAGCTATACTCTCTAGTATAAGATTTTGCTTATTTTCTTGTAAGTTTCAATAATGTGCAACACTATGGTGCCTACCCCCCCCCCCCGTAAAAATGCAGTGATTTTAGAATCTTTTATGCAAGTGCTTTGCTTAAGTAATAATGTTAAGCAAGGAAAGATTCTATTATATGCTAAGATAGTTTATTGATGTTTCAGTAATGAGAATCTTAAATGTCTATTATACTATCTTGCCAACATGTCTTTATCAATCTTGCATTTCTTTGTAATTGCAATATAGTTTGTAGTGATAAACTGCTCATCGGTTTCCCTGTAACTATCAATGTGATATAAAGTCGCATTAGGCAAGATTCTATAAATTGCCATATCATTTTTACTAAAGAAATACCAAAAATCCTGAAAAAATGTGCGTGTGTCAATATTACAACCACCAAACTCAAAAGTAACCATATCAATAGCTTTGTTTGCAAACATAACTTTCGCACCATCTAATACATCAAGCTCGTGTCCCTCCACATCAAGCTTCAATAAGTCTATGTGCGAGATGTTTTGTGTTTTGCAATATGTATCAAGTGTGCTAAGTTGAATTTGCTCTGTTTTGTTAAAGTCAATATTAAAATGATCGAGTCGTCTTTTTGTAAGACTTGCGAGACCAGAACCATCGGCATTTGAATATAGGGTTGCTTTGGTTTCAGCATTTGATAAACCAAAATTATTAAGAATTACTTTTTCGTTATTGCTATGTGTTTGTAAGAGTTTTTCAAAAGTATAGTGCGATGGCTCAAAACAATGGATTTTAAAATCTAGCGTATTCTTATTTTGAGAGGTTTGCCCCCCCCCATATGTCGCAAACACAATGTTGTGTATTTGCCCACATTTGCACCTGCATCAAAAATACAAAATGAGGTCTTATTGCTAAAATATGAATTTTTCAGCAAGATATTAAAAGCTATCTCTTCCCCGCTATCAAAGACTTCTCCACCAGAGCCAATACCCAAGGCATTAAGTGAGCGATTAAGTATCTTTGTGTGCTTACGCATTGAATAAAACTTATGAAACATAGAATCTCCCTTAAACAATAATTAAATAATAGTAAATAAAATTATACTATATTAATCTAAAAATAGATTCTGCTATCTCCAAACCCCATACAATCTACTTGCATTGCCTACAACACTAATAGAGCTAAGGCTCATAGCAAGACTTGCAAGCATTGGATTTAGCATAACTCCAAAAGGACTAAATATTCCCATAGCAATGGGTATGCAAATGATATTGTATAAAAATGCAAAGCCTAGATTCTGTTTGATATTATGTAGTGTTTTTCTACCTAAATGCAGTGCTTCCACAATGCCTAGTAAATCATCTCTAAAATAGATAATATTGCCATACTCAATACTTACTTCACTCCCACTTGCCATAACGAGTGAAAGATCAGCCTTTGCTATCGCAATAGAGTCGTTTGCCCCATCGCCTATCATAATCACTTTATGCCCTTTTTCTTGCAGAGATTCTATATATCGCATTTTATCTTCTGGCAGACACTCTGCCTTGTAAGGAATGCCTAAAATATCAGCGATATAGCTCACATTTTCTTTCATATCCCCGCTTAGAATCTCACATTGAAAACCGCCTGTTTTAAGCATAGCTATCATCTCTTGTGCGTATGGCTTTAATGCTTCTGCTAGATATATACGCCCTAGTAAAATCGCCCTATCCTGCATAATCTCAGCGATATACACGCAAACACAGCCTTTTATAGAATCTGTCTCAACAGATAGCCCTGCCCTATCCTTTAAAAGTCTCGCATTTCCAATCAAAAACACTCTCTCTTTAGAATCTATAAGCAGTTTAGATTCTATCCCTGCGTTCATGTAGTGTTTAGAATCTAGCTGTTTATAGAGTTGCGTATCACTAGATTTATTATGAAAACTCTCACAAATTGCTTTAGCGATAATATGATTGCTTGAAATTTCAATAGAAGAGGCAATGCGTAATAGCTCGTTTTCACTTATATTTTCCTGTAAGAATATGCTATGCAGACTAAAATCCCTTTTCGTTAAAGTGCCTGTTTTATCAAAGACTACATAGTCTGTTTTGCTTAGACTTTCAAGGCTTTGTGCGTTTTTAAAAAAGATTCCAAAGTGATTTGCCCTAGCGTTTGCAAAGAGTATTGCCATTGGCGTGGCGAGTCCTAAGGCACAAGGGCAAGATATAAGAAGTGTGCTGGAAAAATATAGCATAGCACTCTCTAAGCCCTCATATATAAACCAAAAGATTCCACTACAAGTAGCAAGAAGCATGACAAGCGGGACAAAAATGAGTGAGATTCTATCTGCAAGTTTTGCGATATTTGCTTTGCTTTCAAGGGTTTGCTCTAATAGGCTTTGCATTTTGCTGATTTTAGAATCACTTAAAGTATGGCTAACACAAGCAATTATGGGCGTATCAAGATTTAGCGTCCCTGCAAAAAGCTGCATACCTTTTTCCTTTTTAATAGGGATACTCTCACCGCTTAACATACTCTCATCGATATGAGATTCATTTGAATAAAGTATAGAATCTATGGGGATAAAGCTGTGTGGCAGTATGTGTATATAATCGCCTATTTGAAGATTATATGGTGAGATTTCTTCAGTCTTTAGGGCGGCTATATCGTGTGGATTTATGATTTTTAGGGCAATCTCACTTTGTCTTTGCAGTAGAGATTTTGCGTTATTTATAGCTTTATTTTTTGCGTTTTCTTCTATAAATTTCCCAAGCATAACAAAGTTTAAAATCACACAAACACTCTCAAAATATAAATGATTCTCTATGCCTTTTAGCATTTGTGCTAAGCTAAAGCAGCTATACAAAAAGCCTGATAAACTCCCCACACTCACAAGTGAATCCATATTAGGTCGCAGGGCAAATAACGCTTTTAATCCATGAAAATATATACTCCGCCCAAAGTGCATAACACAAAGCGTGATAAAAAGCTGTGTCAAGCCATTATGTATAGGATTATGCAGGATTTGCGGCAAGGGGAGGCTAAACATATCATGCAGCATACTTATATACACTATCACTAGGGATAGGATAATGCTAAAGATTAATCGCCTTTTATCGTTTAAAAGGGTGTGTTCTATGTAGTGATTTATTTTTTGTAGAATGTTTTGCTGCGGTGTCTCTTGCATTCTTTTGCGGGAATCTGCGGCGAGGGCTTGGTCATGTATTTTATATACACTCCCTTCGCCCTCACCTTGATAACCCACAAAATCATTGCAAGATACTTCCGCAGTGTTTTTATTGGTATTTTTTGTAGATTCTGTATTCTGTAAAAATTCGCCCTTGTCTATACAATTTGAACGATTGAGTGAATTAGAGGGGCAGTCATTATCGCTTAGATAACTCCCACCCTCTAATTCACTCAAAGCCTCCAAAGCCATAGAGCAATTACTAGAATTTGTGTTTTTGTTTGCGTGGTTTGTTAGTGTAGAATCTAGAATCTTGTCATATTGAGCCTTTGAAAAAGGCGAAATATCTTTACTAGATTCTATATCATTGTTTGTATGAATTGTAGAATCTAAATTATCCATTGTTTTAGATGTTTCGCTTCGCTCAACATGACAGACAGAATCTGTGTTTTTAGATTCAGATTCTATACAAGTTACTTCATGTTTTTTAGTATCATAGAGATTAGATTCTATTGTGTTGTTTTGTGTAGGTTTTGTATTCTCTATTTTTTGCGATTTAGATTCAGTGGCACACTCAAGCGGATTAGAATCTTTTAGCATATTGAAAGTGGGGCTAGAAGTTGTATGTAATGATTTTAGACTAAAGTTTGTATTTGCTTGATTTTTGTTATTTGCTAAAGTAAAGCTAGACTTTGGGGCAGGTTTAGCTTTAAAACCCAAAGATTCTATACATGATATTATGGAATCTATATCGCAAGTTTCTTTATCAAACTTTATTACTGCTGTGTTATTTAGGATATATACATTTGCTTCTTTTATGCCCTCTTTTTTTCTCAACTCATTTTCAATACTCGCAGAGCAGCTCGCACAACGCATACCAGAGATGGAGAGTCGTATAGATTCTAGAATCTTTGATGTTTCGCTTCGCTCAACATGACAAGTAGAATCTATGCTTATAGATTCTCTATTTTTTGCTAATGTGTGATTTATCGGCGGTGATAGTGGTGTTTGTTTTTGTGAGTTATCTGTTTGACTAAAGTTCATACTTTTCCTTTCAAACTACTTAGCTTGTGTTTCTTTCCCTTTCTTCCCATCAAACTTTACTTTAAAATCTCTATAAGGCGTATGCAATTTATAGGTATGAATATATTGCGGGATAAAGACTTCAAGCTCATTTATCTTTCGCATAATATCTATATAATAGGCTTGGGCTTGTCTATTTACATTCTCTCTATTTCTCCACGCAAAGCCTTTGTTATAAGACTTTATGATTTTGTGTAAATCGCCCTTATGGACTTTATGCCAATATCTAAGATTATCTAGTGCGATAGATGATGCAAACATAGGATCAGAAATAAGCATTTGCCCTACAACATTACGCAAAAACGAAGAATCTTGATAGCTTGTATATTTTCTAATCACATTAGGAATATGCGCGTGGTATATCCCAGCAGATGGATCAGAGAAATTCAACAAATACTCCCCCGCACACGATTCTTTCCATGCGATTGCTGCCATAAGATAGCCAAAGCCATGATCTCTACCATAATAATAAGCATACATTAATACATCTTTTTGCTCTTTAGTAAAGTCTTGCAATGCGACACAAGTGCCTTCTATCTTTATGGCAATTTTTTCTTGGGCGACTAGATTCTGACACAATAGCACAGAGATAGCATAGCACCAAATCGTAGTGATAAATATTCTTTGCACCTTTTAGCCTTTTTCACTTTTATTTGCTAAAATTATACAATCAATTTAAAAAGGCATGAGTATAATGACAGAATTATTTATTGAAATTTTCACAGAAGAATTACCCGCAATTCCACTTTTAAAAAATCTAAGTAATATCAAAGAAAATTGGAAAAAGATACTAAAAGATAATTATCTTGAATCTCATTTTGACTTTTTCTACACACCGCGAAGACTAAGCTTTATCCATAAAGATTTTGCATTAAAACAACCTGACACAAAGACACAATCCTATGGACCACCACTTGCTATTGCCTATGATTCTAATAATAATCCCACAAAGGCAATGCAAAGCTTTTTGCAAAAAAATAATATCACCAAAGATATGGTAAAAACAGCGACTAAAGATAATAAGGAAGTGCTATTTTATGAAAAAGAAGTAAAAGGGATAGAATCAAGTAATCTTTTAGAATCTATGGTAATCACCCTGCTTCATTCACTGCATTTTGGTAAGAGTATGCGTTGGGGTGATTGCAAGGATAGCTTTATACGACCAATACGAAATATTTGCATTATGCTAGATAATAAAAATATCCCTTGCAATGCTTATAATATACAAGGAAACAATCTTATTTTTGCACATAGACAAGCAAAAGATACAAATGGAGAACAAAAAAGTCATTATGCTACAAGCATAGAATCTTACCTTGATTTTCTCTCACAAAATGGCGTGATACTAGACCAAGATAAGCGTAAAGACTTAATACTACAAGAGATAAAAGAGCTTGAAAATAAACATAATATAAAAGTAGAGATTGATACAGACTTATTGCAAGAGATAGTAGCGATTACAGAATATCCACATGCAATGCTAGGAATCTTTGATGAGAAATTTTTAAAGATTCCAAAAGAGATGATTATAACTTCTATGAAAGAGAATCAAAGATATTTTGCGGTATATAAAGATTCAGAACTTTTTCATGGCTTTGTAGTTGTGAGTAATTCTTTTGGCGGTGATTTCTCACTTATTACAAAGGGGAATGAAAAGGTATTAAGAGCAAGGCTTGAAGATGCTATGTTTTTCTACACACAAGATATAGATTCTAAAATGGAGTTTGGAAGTCTAGATTCTATTAGCTTTATGGAGGGGGCTGGAAGCCTTGCAGATAAGATACTACGAGAGCAAAACATGGCAAATAGCCTCATAGCCTTGCTTAACACAAAGCAAATAGAATGCAGTGAAAATGAAAAAGCCCTTGTAATACAAGCCCTGAAATATGCAAAATGCGATTTATTATCCCAAAGTGTGGGGGAATTCCCCGAGTTACAAGGCATTATGGGATCATACTTTGCAAAAGATTGTGGCATGGAATCTGAAGTCTGCCTTGCAATAAGAGAGCAGTATCTACCAAATGGCATACAAGCAACTTTGCCTAGCAGCAAAATCAGCGCACTTGTAAATATGGCAAATAAGCTTGATACCATTTTCACACTCTTTAATATCAATAAGATTCCAAGTGGCTCAAAAGACCCCTTTGCACTAAGACGACAAGCTACGGCGATTCTAAAAATCGCACATCAATTTGGCTTTGACTTAAGCATAAAAGAGATATGTAATCTAGCAGGTAAAGATTATAGCAACGCAAAGCAAAATATGCTTATAGACTTTATGATGGAGAGAATATATGGAATCTTTCCGGGCGTAAATCCTAGCATTGTGCGTTGTGTGCTACTTATGGGATTTGGCATCACACAAAGCTTTGATAAGATTCTAGCCCTTGCTTCATATTTTGAAAGCGTGGATATCAAATCTGTGATAGGCACTTTCAAACGCGTAGCAAATATCCTAGATAACGAGAATCTCACTAAAGATATAACACTAAACACAAGCCTATTTGAAGAGAGTGAGACAAAACTTTATAATAATCTCATGGCATATACAAACAACAAGAAAATAGAAATTACAAACAATACTCTAGATTCTGAATCGTATTTAGCACAGATAGAGAGCCTATTTTCACTTAAAGATGATTTAGATTCTGTATTTGATAATGTCTTAATAATGACTGATAATGCAGAGTTAAAGCAAAATCGCATTGGCTTAATCACACTTGTATTTAAGGCATTTATGGAATTTGGCGACATGCGTGAAATCGCGGTGTAGATTTAGAATCTGTTGTGATTTTAGCACCAGCAAATCTAAAGCTCAATTCCAAAATCAAGGGAAAATCATCTTAGATTCTTAGCCCTATTCGATCACAAAAGGTTTAAACGATACAAAAGACACATTAAGTCTCTCTAATTTTAGAAACTTGATATACAGACATAAAAAAACAATAGCATACTAAACGATAAATAGAAAAGGCTTTATGTATCTATTTGATAAATAGGTAATATATTATATTTGCTGTCATTTCATTGCTTTCTATTATTTTACTTGTCTGTATTTCACTCATCTTTTGCAACCAAAAATCTGTCAGTGTAGTTGTATGTGCCAGTGTGTATTGAATCTTGTTTTCATTTCTATTAGACTCTATCATAGCTTTATGCACTATATCTTCATCTAGATTAAAGGCGGGGGCAATATAACCCATAATGCAATCAATTGGCATGGCATTCTCTGTCTCTATATCTTGCAACAATGAATTAAGAAATGCAAATCCCCCCTCAATAATCTTAAACCCACTACTTGGAATCTCCCTAGCAGATCGAATAATAGATACATTTCTATGGGCTATATTATAGTTTTTGAGATCCTTTTCTTGCATAGTTTTACTTAAGATTAAAATCTTTGGATTTATAGAATCTTGTTGATAAAATGGCAGTGAAAAACGCGTATCAAGCAATGGATTATCATCTCTCAAAGTAGCCCCAGATATGATAATGTAGTCAGCAACGCAACGCATATTATGCGTAAAGATTCTAGAATCTTCATTGCTAATAATGCCATTTTTATAATCGCCATGCAGTCTATGTGCGATCTTAAATAGAGTAAAACTTCGCTTTTTTTGCCATTGCAAAAAAGGAAAAAGAAGTTTGTGTGCCTCATCTCTTAAGATTCCATGTGTAATGGGAATATGTGCCAATGTGTTAGCCCCGCCACTTGCTTTTGGTGTGCTATCTTCATGAGCGATAATAATTCGTTTTGGTGCTATTGTCTTTAAGAGTTCTGCACAAGGTGGTGTTTTGCCATAATGATTGCATGGCTCCAGTGTTACAAAAAATTCGCAATTATGAAATATACCACTATGATAAGCTGTGATAAATTCATGTATATGTTTAGAATTTTGCATATTTTGTAATGTATTTATAAGATACGATAAAGTATTATCTTTATTTAACCCCTGTTTTTTACAAGATTCTAAAACTACTCTTTTAGCTACTTCATCATGTGTAATTTTATATAAAAATGCTTCTTTGCATGCAAGCACTTCGGCATGTGGAGTGCCAGCCTTTTTGTGTGCTTGCAGTGCAATTATTGTATTATCACAAAGCACAAGCGACCCAACACAAGGATTTGGCAGTGTCAATGTCTGAAAACTCCACGCATAATCTAGTGCAATACGCATAAAAAAAGAATCTGAATCATACTTCATATCTATACTCCATGCTAGAATTATAGATTAAAATCTTTCTAAAAACAAGGGTATGTATATATTGCATTCTCGCCATAAACGCATAAGATTTACATTTTACTGAGATTTTATCTCACACTCACATTTGACAGATTCTATACTTTTAAGAGAGCAGTTTGTTATTTTACATACACAAATGTAGCGGTATTTTTAGAATCTACTAGATATTTTTCCGACCACATCTTGCATGTGTGAGTAAGTCTTTTGCCCACAATTGCTAGATTCTAAAACATATCCCACAAGCTAACAAGTAAGCACAATAATCATTTTATCCTTTAGTTTTTGAGTGAATATTTGCTGGATAAAAGGTAGCTGAAAAATCTTACCTTGCAATACGATAGTATCATGTGTTGCGTCTATAATCTCAACAAAGGCATTTGCTAAATCACACGCCATGCTATATGCTAATCCATACATATCTAGCCCGCCTATGCGATATGCCATAGCAATGGATAATGCCTTTGTATAATCAAGCGAAAAGCCTTCATCATCTTTTTTAAACTTAAAGCCTAGCTCACTTACATGTGGGAATTTAAAATCTTTTGCAAGTTGCAGTATATGTGTGGCTTGAAAATTTTCACTTAAGGCATTAAGACTAGATTCTAACCACGCATTAATCATGCTTAACTCACTCTCAAGCAATTCAGCATCATCTAAAATCAGCCCAAAAAGGCTAAATATATCATTGATATTCTTGCTTACTCTTTCAGTATCACTAAGCTTCATTAGACTTTCAAAGCGATTTTTCATTATCTTTTGATAGTTTGCATATAGCCTTTTTCCTTGCTTATTCTTGCTTTCATAGCCTTGTAGTGTTAGCTTTGGATTGAGTGAGATAGAGCAAGTTAATAGCGATTTATATTCATTATTTTCATAAGTTAGCATACTGCTTTCATCTGTATTTAAGTTTATAAACAGGCTTTTTGTGCTTTTTAGTGTGTTTGCAAAATCGATATATTCTTGCGTATTTTTTATGGGAGATTCTAACTTTTTGAGAATTAGGGGGATAATTTTTGGCATGAACTTTTCATTAAGAGTAAAAAAGCTTTTATTGCTTAAGGGTTTTTCAATATTGCCAAAGTTATCCCAAAAGTTTGGTTCACTGCAACCAATACAGCCATGTCCGCCTTGCACAGGCCAGCTTGTCTTTGCGTTGAATTTCACTTTCGGGCAGTTATTGTAAGTATATGGACCTTTACAGCCGACTTTATAGAGACAATAGCCCTCTTTCATATTAGAATCATCAAAAGATTCTACAAAATCACCAGCCATAAAAGAACTTTTTCTCTCGCATAAATCATGCACACTTTTGCTATACGCCCATAATGGTCGTTTCAGTGTATCAAGGCTAGGAGATTCTGCAAATAAATAGTAATAAAGCAGTGTTGCTACAATGTTTTTATCACTTGGCGGACAACCCGGGACATTGATAATCTCTCTTTCAAAAATCTCACTTAAAGCATGTCCATTTGTAGGATTTGGATACGCACTCTGAATCCCGCCAAAGCTAGAGCATGTCCCAATGGCAAATACCGCTTCTGCATTATGTATTAAATGCGAGATTTCATCATAGCCATTTCTATCCCCAAGCGTGATATAATCCTTTGCAAAGCCCATAGGAATGCTGCCTTCAACAAGCAATACATACTTTTCATGTGAGTTTGCATGCTCCAATGCAGCAACCGCCCCATGTCCGCTTGATACCATCACTAAATCATGATAGACAATCTTAAATATATCAAAGAGTAAGACTTCAAAGCTAGGCGTCTCTGTCCTTAATAAACTCTCACTACACCCCGTGCATTCTTGTAAATGTAGCCATACCACCTTTAAATCGCCCATATATTCTAGAATCTCTACGCAAGTATCAAGCATGGTTTTTGGCACACTGATGAGTGAGAGTTGCTCTTTTAGCCATGCTTTTGTGGAGTCATTTTGTAATATTGTGCTTTTTGTCGTGTGTGATAGAGCTTTTAAACGATTTTGTAACTTTGCCTCAATCTCTTCTTTTTGTAATGCTGCCATTGTCTCTCCCTAATATCCATGGTATAGAATCCGTAGTATTGTATCACACTTTCATGTATTACAGATATAAATTCCTATAAGCTTGTATGTGGTTTTCATGCGTTATAAAAGATTCTAAAAGTCGGTTTGCCATAATTACTTCATCTAAAGTCTTGCATTTATGATAAAATATCGCATTTATAGCACTAAACAATAAAAGGCTTGTTTTGACACAAAACTCACAACAACACACAAACAACAAAATATATAACTTTTTAAAGACATTCTTTATAACATGTAAGACAAAGCATTTTCTTGTATTGCGACATGCGACTACATATTTACATACTACTTCTTTATTACAAGTTTTATTTTGCTATCCATTTTATATTTTTTCCCCATTATTGCTTTCTAGGATTATGCAAGGTGGGGTTACCCAAGCAATACCTACACAAACATTAAAAAAGCAAACAAGATTCAAAAAAATACTACATAAAGCAATGGTGGGTATATGTTTTGGCTTTCTATTTTGGTTGCCATTTTGGTGCTTTATATTAGAATCTATTCTGCCACCTATTTTGTATGGAATCTTTTGTGTTTTTTTAGTGACTTTTATGCTGTATATCTGTGCTATATTGATACGCTTAAAGGTAGAATCTCATAATAACACACTAAGTAAAAAGCCCCTAATTCACGCTAAAAAATATCTCGTTGAGACTGCATTGCCCCTTTTTCTCGTGTTTATAATACTTTGTGTTGGAATCTTTTCTTTACTACATAAAAATACTTATATAGGTGTTAGCTTATGCTATCCATTAAGCATTGCTATATTTTTATTCATGCCGCGAATGTATCGCTTTTGGTTTGGGTTTTTTGCGGGGATTTTTGGATTCTATTGGATGACACTTAGCTTTCGCTTTGAGGGTTTAAGTCTGCTTATACCTTTTATTGTTATTTGCGTGGGAATTATTTATGGTTTGTTTTTTTGGATTCTATTATATTTTCAGAATCTAGTATGGCGTATCATCGCTATGGCATCACTTTTTATTCTTCATCCGCTTGATTTTAATTGGTTGAATATTGCGTATTTAAGCTCATATAGCGTTTTTGAAGCATCACTTTTAAGTCTCTTGTGCGTTGCTTTTGCGTGTTATTTTATCATCACAAAAAGTGCCCTACAACTCCTTGCCCCATTATTATTACTCATGTCTTTAGACTATGATATGACAAGACAAGACCCAAAACTACAAGCAAAAATCATAGAAACACAATACAAACAAGATATGCGTTGGGAAGAAGAAAATAGAGAAAGTATAATCGCTAATAATTTAGAAGCTATACAACAAGCAATAGATGAAGGCTATCCACTTATAATCCTGCCTGAAACAAGCTTTCCTTTAATTCTAAACACGCAAACAGAGCTGTATCACAAGCTGCTTGATTTAAGCAGGCATATCACCATTGTAACTGGGGCTATGCGTGTGCAAAATATAGAACTTGGTAAGTTTTTAGATTCTAGTCATTGCGATACAAACAACACAGACTTGACACAGAATCTAGATTTTAATGCTTGTCATGTTGAGCGAAGCGAAACATCCAAAAGCTTGGAATCTAGCAAAGATTTTTCACCTATGGCTCAAAATGACAATAAACAGAATCTAGATTCTAAAACAAACCCAAAAACTACATACAACAAAATAGATTCTACAAACACACACAAAAAGCATTCATTACTTTTCACACTTGATACTTTAAAGCAAAGAGAAAAAACACTAGATTCTGATTCCATAGAATCTAGCTATATCAATACGCCGACTAAAGATTTTGGCTATTATAATAGTGTCTATATTTTCTCAAAAGGGTATAGTCTTATCGCAGATAAAAACGCCCTTGTGCCTTTTGGGGAGACACTACCATTTAATGCTATTTTATCGCCGCTTTTTGAAGAGATTTTTGGCGATAGCTTTGGATTCAATAAAGGTGATGAAATTATATCCTTTATCACTCAAGGCTTACATGTGGCTATTGCAAACTGCTATGAGGGGACTATGGAGCTGCCCTATAACACGGGGGCAAAATACATTCTCATGTTAAGCAATAATGCGTGGTTTTACCCATCAACACAACATTTTATGCAACAAATGATTGTAAAATATTACGCACGAAGCTTTCAAGCCTTTATCTACCACTCTACAAACCACACACCAAAGGCTATTATTACACCAAATAATGGCAGAGATTAGATTCTAAGGATTTTATAGAATTTTAGTGTTTTGTGTAGCGTATTGCTAGATGTGTTCTGTGTCAAAAGAGATTCTAGTTCTAAGATTACGATCTAAACTTCGTAGCCCACACAGATTTGTTAGAGAACTAGAATCTATATCAACTTGTTTGTTGTATTATTGCACACTATGTTTTTTATAGTATGAAAGGGATAATATTGTCTTGTAGTGAAATTAGAGCTTTAAAAGAGGCTTTTCCATATAGCCTGCCGATTATGGCAACCTATCTGTTGATGGGTGCTGTATTTGGTATTATGATGGCAAATGCTGGTTATAGCCCATGGATTAGTCTTTTTATGTCGGTTATTATTTATGCTGGGGCATTGCAGTATATTGCAGTGGCATGGCTTGCTGGTGGGGTTGGCTTTGTAAGTATTGCGTTGATTACTCTAAGTGTAAATGCGCGTCAATTCTTTTATGCGATAGCATGTCTCAAGCGATATAGCTTTAGTGGTTGGCGTAAATGGTATCTTATATTTAGCGTTACAGATGAAACCTTTGCGATACTGAATCTCAAGGAGCAAAAGAGCGCTCAAGCAAAGGTTATGCTAGATTCTACACAGCAAATCCATAATCAAAAGATAATGTTTTATATCTCGTTGCTTAATCATTGTTACTGGATTGCTGGTTGTGTATGTGGGACTATACTTGGCAATGAAATTAGTTTTATCCGTGATATACAAGGGCTTGATTTTATCGTGGTTGCGACTTTTTGTGTGCTTTTGTATGAAAATATGCGACTAAAAGAAAATATGTTGCCTATTGCTATTGGTGTTTTTGGCACTTTGTTTTGCTTTGTGTTAGATAGAGAGCATTTTCTCTCTTATGCGTTGGTTATGATTGTATGTGTATTGCTTATTGTTAGGAAATATATGCAAAAAAGGGGCATATAATCTCTTATTGTTTGTTTGCAAATGTGTGATTATATACTAAAGCTTTTGTCATTGTCTTTGCATGGATTAATAAAAAGGTATCTTTTATAACAAATTATTGCGTGTTTGTTGGTTTGGCATGTTTTAAACTCTGTATGAAATCTGGTGGGCTGTGGAGCAAAAGCACGATCAATAGAATCTTAGTTTCAAGCCAAGTTTCTATTGTGTGGCTTATGTGTAGTAAGTATCAAACTTAATGCTTATTTATGATAACTCATTGTATATCTGTATTGCTTCATCAATGTGATTGTTGGCATGTTGTATTCTGGCTAATTGTTCGCTAGTAAATTGTTTGCCATTTACGCATGTTATTGATTGTATCTCATCATCTTTGTATAAAACTTTCATTATCATATCATTATTTTTGTTGTAGAATCTTGCAATACCTTGTGCTTTATCGTCTTTGCATGGCGTTTTGGCTTTTAGATTCCCATTTTTATA
>NZ_JMKW01000016.1 GCF_000686565.1 Helicobacter bilis ATCC 51630 | reverse complement strand
CCGCTTGTCATACTGAGGCGTTAGCCGAAGTATCTAATGTAAAAACTAAACAAGATTTTTCGCCTATGGCTCAAAATGACAAGATTCTAGAATCTACACGCAATCACTTTTGCTTACAAAATATCAATATAGAAATAAAGCAAGGGCAGATTCTAGGACTTGCGGGTGAGAGTGGAAGCGGTAAAAGCCTGCTTGCAAGAATTATAATGGGACTTGAACCAAATATCAACATACACAAAGGTGAGATAAGATTCTGCAATTATGATTTATTGCAATTACAAAAAGAGAGAAAATCTAAAACCATAACAACGCAAAATCTCTCAATGCAAAATATTTTGGGCAAAGAAATCTCATACATACCACAAGACCCGCTAAGCTCACTCAACCCACTCCATAAAATATATAAACAGATTGAAGAAACGCTTATCATACATAATCTTATGAGAGATTCTAAACAAAGAAAAGCACATATAGAATCTATTTGCAATGAAGTCGGGCTTGATTGCAGCTTACTTACTCGCTATCCACATGAGCTAAGTGGCGGTCAAAGGCAAAGGGTGGCAATCTCTCTAGCCCTTGTTGCAAATCCAAAGCTAATCATCTGTGATGAGCCTACCACAGCCCTTGATATGTCTTTAAGTATGCAGGTGATAAACTTGCTGAAACAAATTGCAAAAAAACACCGCGTTGCAATGCTTTTTATCACACATGATTTAGGTATTTTACGCGCTCTTTGTGATACCTATATCATTATGCAAAACGGACACATTATAGAAACCCTTACACTTCATTCCACGCCAAAACACAGCTACACGCAAAAGCTTTTTCAAGCAAACTTTCTTGAAACAAAACAATACAACACCACACAAACACCAACTATAATGCAGCTAAAAGATTTTAGTGTAGGCGTTAAAAAAAGTAAATACTTTCGCAAAAAACTATCTATAATCACAAAAAATGTTAATCTCACCTTGCAAGAAGGTAAAACTTTGGGTATTATAGGGGAAAGCGGTAGCGGTAAAAGTTCCTTAGCAAAAGGTATATTACATCTCATGGATACACAAGGCATAGATTCATATTTTAATCAGACTTTATCTTACAATGGAAAAGTTGATAAAAGGTATTTAAAAGAAATGCGAAAAAACATGCAAGTCGTTTTTCAAGATTCTATGAGTTCTCTTAATCCAAGATTTCGTGTAAAAGATTTAGTGAGCGAGGGGCTGAAATTGCAAAAAAAGAGTGATGAATCTATTATGCAGGAGATTGAAAAAATCTTTAATGTGCTAGATTTGGATAGAAGTTTGCTTACTCGTTATCCAAGTGAGCTAAGTGGCGGTCAAAGGCAAAGAGTAGCCATTGCGCGTTCTATGGTGCTAAATCCAAAGATTCTAATCCTTGATGAGCCTACAAGCGCACTTGACAAATTCGTGCAGAAAAATACGCTAAAACTCTTGCATGATGTGCAAAAAGCTTATAATGTGAGCTATATACTCATCACGCATGATTTAGGCGTTGTTGCAAATTTATGCGATAATGTAGCAGTCATATTTCAAGGTAAAATTGTCGAATATGGACATACACAAGCTATAATGTCAAATCCAAAACATGACTACACAAAAAAGATGGTATCTGTATACCAAGATTTTTATATCGCTTAAATCTATTTAAAGGAGATAGTATGGCAAAGAATTTAGCATTGTTTATTGATTGTGATAGACTCGAAGCGGCGTTTATGACACTTATTTTTGATTATTTGCAAAATGAGGGTTACAATATTTGTGTAAAACGCGCATATATCACAAAAGACAATCTTGACTTATGGTATAGTCAGCTTGATAGGCATTATTTTAGAATCTCAATAGGCAATAGTCAAGCAAACAATAATATGCGTTTAAGTGTAGATGTGTCAAAAGCACTTTATTCTGGCAACTACGATAGCATTGCAATCGCGTCAAACTATCGTGAGTTTGGCGTTTTGGCAAGTGAAGTGAGAACGAAGGGATTAGAAGCTTTATGCTTTTATCAGTTTTCAAAAGGTAATGAAGCATTTTTGAAACGAGCCTATAATATCATCTACAACCTAGAGCCAAAAAATGTGAGTGAGCAAAGTAGCGAAATGACCTCAACAGGTGATATGCTTGATATATTCGCATCAGCACTTGAGGGCTTAGACACTCAAACACTTGGAGAAAAAATAGGCGATCAAACCACTTCAGCAAAAACCACTACAAGAAAGCCCAGAATGATCAAAAGCACAAAGGCTACAAGCACAAAAGCAACCGCAAAGAAGAAGTAATTACAAAATAAAATAACCATAATGTGCTTAGTGTATATAAAGGAACGACTTTATATACAAAGTGTTTTTATGTAAGACAAGGCATGTATTAGGCAGATAGATTTAGATTTTTAGAGTAAAGCAATGAAACAAAGTCTTACCAAAACTGCTATTATAGTTTTTGCTACTTTTTGTATCCTAACCTTACTTTATCAAATAAGCATTGCGACAGAAAGGGGACAAGAATATCCCATAGACTTAAGCTTAAAAGGTAGGGTAGCAAAGATTGTCGTGCATAAACAAAAAAGAATATTAGAACTCTACGATGATAAAAATAAGCTATTAAAAAGTTATCCGCATATCGCATTGGGTAAAAATCCGCAAGGACACAAAGAGTTTGAAGGTGATAGTAAAACGCCTGAGGGCTTGTATTATATTGATTCTAAAAACCCAAAATCACGCTATTTTCTAAATCTTGGCATTAGTTATCCAAATAAGCTAGATATTGCCAATGCTAAAAAACACAATAAAAATGCGGGTGGCGATATCAAGATTCACGGATTACCAAATGGCATGAATATTGCAAAAGAACTTTTTAAACAATATGGCGATTGGACTGATGGCTGCATAGCCCTTGATAATGCAAGCATGAAAGAATTATATGAAGTGATTAGTATCAACACACCCATTTATATATTGCCTTGAAGATAAAAACAGCAAAATATACCCACCTAGTTTTTCTTAACTTTTCAAAGTCTTTTAAAAGTTGTAATAATCCTACTTTTTGAATCATTTTGTAATTTTTATGATAATATATTAGAATATTAGAAACTTACAAAAGGGATTATAATGAGGTTTTACAATAATCTCTCACTTAGATCAAAATTCCTAAGCCTTGTTATCGGCTTTTTTATAGCATTTGTCATATTTTTGGTGCTGACAATACTAGGAGAAGTAAAGTCCTCCAAAGCTACACAAGCCCAAATCATCGCAATGCTACAGCAAGAGATTGAAGCAAAAATCAAACTTAGCACAGATTCTATGGCGAGTGCGCTTGGTGAGGTTGTCAAGGGATTAGATGAAAAGGAGCAGATACAAATCATTTCTAAAGCCATTAGCAAGATGTATTTTGAAGATGATAAATCAAGCTATTATTTTGTGTATAAAGAAGGGGTTGCTTTAGCATATCCACATCAAACAGACATTATAGGCAAGTCTCTGTGGGATACAAAGGACATTAATGGCACTTATTTCATAAGGGATCTTTTTGAGAGCGCAAAAGATGAGAGCAAAAGGGGTAAATTTGTCTATTATGTTTTCCCTAAGCCCCTGCCAGATGGAAAGTTTGTTGATGCACAAAAAGTATCTTATGCACAGCTTATCCCCAACACAGCAAATATTTGGATTGGCACGGGTGTGTATATCGACACGCTAGACACCTATACACACGCCACTTCACAGGGGATTTTGAGTAATATCTCTCAAACGATATACAGCAATATCGCCATTTCAATGGTGGCGTTTTTGCTTATCTTTTTCCCATCAATGTGGCTCTTTTACAGCACCCATTTGCGTGGAATCTTAAACTTACAGCACAATGTCTTTGCCTTTTTTGCCTATCTCAACCACGAGAGTAAAACAATGGATTCTATCCCACTAGATTCTAAAGATGAGATCGGGCGTATGGCAAAGGCGATTGATGAGAATGTCAAACGCACACAAGAGGGGCTGCAAAAAGATTCTAACCTTGTGCGTGATGTGCTAGATGTCGTAGCAGAAGCAAAGGAGGGGCGATTTGGCTCTGTGATAGAAAATACAAGTCTTAATCCGCAAATCAATGAGCTAAAAGATGCGATAAATCAAATGTCGCACACGCTTTTAAACCTTGTCGGCGAGAATCTCAAAAATACCGCAAGAGTGTTTGAAGCTTATAAAAATAATGATTTTACTGACAGGATAGAAAATCCTAGAGGGCTTGAAAATGCCGTAAATAGCTTAGGAGATTCTATGGTGAGTATGCTTTCAGTCTCTAAAAACTATGCCAACGAGCTTGAAGTAAAATCTAAAGAGTTAGAATCTTCTGTGCTTGAGCTTACAGAGAGTGCTAACACTCAAAGTGCATCACTTGCACAAACTGCCACTCTCACAGAAGAGATTGCCCAATCTATGCAAAATGTGAGTGATCGCACAAATGAAGTCATCGCGCAAAGTGAAGATATCAAAAATGTCATCGGTATCATACGCGATATTGCAGATCAAACAAATCTTTTGGCTTTGAATGCCGCTATTGAAGCTGCAAGGGCAGGAGAGCACGGCAGAGGATTTGCGGTTGTCGCTGATGAGGTGAGAAAGCTTGCCGAACGCACACAAAAAAGTTTGGGTGAAATTGAAGCAAATACAAATCTTTTGGTGCAGAGTATCAACGATATGACAGAATCTATTAAAGAACAAGCTGAAGGTGTCAATCAAATCAATGATACCATTTCGCAACTTGAAGACATCACGCAGCAAAATGTAAAAATTGCCAATCATTCACGCGATATAAGCACCGCACTAGATAATGTGGCAGTAAAAATTTTAGATGATGTGAATAGTAAGAAGTTTTAGTAAGATTCTATGCGGTCTAGACTTGCTTTATAAGGTTTTTTGCGGCATTTATTTGCGTTTTTATAAAATTACCGAATCCTGCCATTTAGTGAAAAATCTTGGTGGCTTGTCGAGTTATTCAATAATTGATGTAAAAATTCAAGGTGTGGATTGCTACATCTTCCTTGATTGTCCATATCCATATTATAAACTTTAGATTCTAAGATAAAAGATTATCAACTAAATCTTCCACATAGTCCTTAATTATTCATTATTTATGTTTATCTCGCTTCCATTCTCAATGGCGTTTTCTAAAATCTTTGTGCCGTTTTTAAGTGTTTGACGCAAATCCATAATTTCTCTTATTTTGTTGCGGATAGTTTTTTCATTCTCTTTTGTGATTTGTGAAAGTTGTTTTGGGATAGAATCAAAAATTGTGTGTGAGATAGGCAGGGAACAAAAAATTTGCTCAATTTTTTCAGGTAAAAACTCTAAAATGCAATCTTGTAAAAATACTTTATCAAGTGGGGTTGCATGTATCTTATTATCCTGCTTTACTAAGGCTTTGTCTGCGTGAAACTTCTGGTCTATACGCAATATTAAGCATTCAAGCAATATAGTTTTTGTAGCTTCTACCCATACACTTATAGTTGTAATATCTGTGTGCATTCTTAACAGAGAATCATCTATCATGGCTTTATATTGCTGTGTAAAATCTTGGAAAATTTTTAGCTGGAATTCTTCAAGATTTATATAGCTATCCGTGCTAATATAGCTTGGCTTTTTTTGTAGGATAATATGATGAGATTCTTCTACCCATTCTTGCAATACTCGCTCAAAATTTTGCATAATATCTCGCATACTTTGCTTGATATAGGAATCAAGTCGCATAAGCTTTTGCAATAAATTTTTATGTTTTCTTGCTAAAAGGCTTTTAGAATCTTTTATTTCTCTTAGTAGTTCATCTTTGTTGAGTTGAAAGCTCTCATATACAATGCGGCGATTCGTCAATATGTCAAGGAATTTTGGTTGATTTGGTCTAGTCTTTATCTTAATTGTTTCTAAGTTATCTAACACACTTTCTACAATGCTGTCTAAATACCTTTTTAAGCCCTTTGCAATGCTAACAAAAATTTCATAATTATAATCATTAATAAGCTTATTTAGCCTAGTGATAAAGTGCTTACTTGCCTTATCATAGGCTAAATCCAGCTTTTTATAATGCTGAAAAATGATTTTGTAATGCTTATCTATATTTTTATTTTTTTCAAGTGCTATTTTAAGGATAGCATTTCCCCTTTTTAGCTTCGCCCTTTGCAAGACTGCTTGTATGTTCTCTAAAATATCTTGCATGATTGTATTTTGTGCTGAATCTTGCTTTAATGTATCTTTTTGGGCATAAAAAGATACTATTAGAATCTTTGTTTGGTCGAGTGCGGATAGGATATTTTCTGGTGTTTTTATCTTGCCTGATAGTTGCTGTTTGGCGAGATTATTAAGAATTTTACATAACGCAAACTTCTCATCAAGCCTGTAAAACTCAAGTAGATTCCATAAATGCAAGTCATGGATAGATTGCAAATTGTATTGAGAGATGAGTTGTTTTCTATGTGTGGATACTTGCTCTAATATTTCATGCTCTTCTTTCTCTTTTTTATCATAGGCGATTATAGCTATACTTGGCTTTTTCTTGATGATTTTTAATAACTCTTCTTTTTTGAGTTTTTCTGGCTTATTTAATACCCATAGAATGCAATCAGAATCTTTTATTGCATTAAGCGTTTTTTTACTGCTAAAATCACTCTCTTTTATAATCACGCATTCTTGCAATAAATCTACATTCACAAAGACTTCAAAATACTCAATAGATTCTAAGTTACTAGAAGAACAATCAAGCGTGTGTAGATTCACATTAACACTATTTTGTTTGTAATATGCCCTTGCAAATGAGACTTGAGAAAAACGAATGATAAATTTTTTCTGTGCTAAAGAGTTGTTTAGGGGTATAAGAGAATCTTTAAAAAGCACATTTAAAAAGGCAATCATACTAAGATGGCAATCGCCCACAAGCTGCATTGTCAAGGGGCTTTTATATTGTTCTTTTAGCTGTTTGTAGCACTGCTTTATCTCTTGTGTGGGGTGCAATTTTGGCATATTAATGATTTTTTCTGCTTGTTTTATTTCTTGCAGTATATCGCCTGTGGCCTCCTTGCTAAGATTCTTATCATATAAATCATCATATTCTTGTATAAATTGCTTTAATAAGCTCATTTATTCCCTCCATATACAAGCATTGAAATGAGTGTATCAAAGTCTTCTTTTTCTTGTTCTTTATATTCTTCAAAATAGTGGATAAAGCAAGATTCTAAGATATATTCAAGTCGCTCTAATTGGGTATTAAAAAGATTTATTTTATTATGAAAAAGTGTATTGATATTTTGTTCTAACAATAAGAAATAGTAATCAAAATTTTCTTTCAAAGGCTTTATGACAGAATCTTCTTGTATATCTGCCTTTTTAATCGTATTGGGCAATAAAATATCAAGGCGATAGGAAAGGTGTTCTACTACAATGGCGTTGCTATCATCAAAAAAGTCGGCTTTAATGCTGTTTGTATATCGCATGAAAATAAGCTCTAGAATCTTTTTATGCTCGTTTGTTTGTGCAAACTTTGCAATAGAATCTGTATTATTTGGATGCAATAGAGTTGTTATCTCATGTAATTCTTTAATAGCAAAAAAGTATTCCTGCAAGATTCTAGCAAGCTCTCTTAGTCCTACAATAAGGCTTTGTATCATAGAAGTTTTTAACTTTTGTATGTCGATATTTCCACGCTTTTTTGTTTCATAATTTAGGGCTTGTATGAATTGTGAATATAGATTATCACGCAAATTTGCAAACGCGTCATAAAAGGAATAATATTGTGCTGGAAGTCTTTTTAAAACTTCTTTGCATAGGGATTTTATGTGATTTATTTGTGTTTTTATCTCATCTTTGTTTATAGAATCTATTTGCCTAGATTCTTTAGGGAGTTTGCAAAGCTTTAATATATTTTCTAGCATTTGGATATTAAAATGTGTTGATGGGGTGTTAAATATATGTGTGAAAAGCATAGATTCTAGCTCTAAAATCCCGCTAGTTGCTATGTCAAATCCACTTTCAGAAGCACTTGCCCCACATCTCATTGAGTGGGCTACCCCTGCGGTAATGAAGTGAAAATGCAGCTTTGCAAGACTTTTTTGTCTTTCTTTTTGTGCGTGTTTCAACCGCTCTTCTAGTGCATTTTGTATTTTTTGGCAAAGGCTTTGTTTTTTTCGCAAGGTCATATTTGCCTTGTCAATATGCGTTACAATAAAATGAATGTGAGAGATATTTTGCTTTTTTACTAAACGCAGTAATATAGCAATGATTTTATCAAAAGATAATACCGCATTTAACTCATTAAGATTAGCTAAATACAGAATCATATCGCTTTTTGCGGTATAGTCATACACTTGCAAATGGCGAAAAGTCTGGGGTATGAGTGAGGGGGTATTAATAAATCTCATAAACTGCAACAACACATAATCCTGTGGGACAATAATGCGATCTACAATAGCGATTTTATTGTTCTTAAAATATGAATCATAGATTTTTTCATATTTTATTTTTTCACTCCCATTTTTTAAGCAATCATGAAAGGTTTCTTGCAAGTTTTTATAATGTTTTGCGGTATCTATTATGGGTGATTCCTGCAGGGTTTGTAGATCATTTAAGTGCATATAGACTACACTAGCTGGACCTTTACCATAATGGTATTCAATGGGTGCTTTTGCTTCCAATGGCATGTTAGATTCAGTAGATTTTTTACCATCATAAAGCATGGTTGCTAGAAGTGTTGATTTTCCTGTTTTTTGTCCGCCTAAAACTACGACTTTTTTAGTAAAATCTTCTTCACAAAAAAAGACTAGATTCTTAGTCCATGAGAGTTTTTTTAGAATCTTCTTTACTTTCGCTATGGCATTAAATTGATTAAAAAGTGGCGTTTTGTCTGGGGATAAATGTATAAAAGATTTTGCAAATGCTTTATTTGTGCTTGTCTTTTCTTGTGATTCTGTAATATCGCTCTGGGTTAATACCTCGATACATTTTTGCTCATGGAAGCTTATAATACCATGTTCTCGCAATAGCTTTATATGCTTTATGACTTGCTTTATACCTTTAGAATCAATATGATACAAAATGCTTACTTGTAAATATTTAATGTAGTTTAAATAATGTTTTGTAGGCATAGACACAAACTTTTTACAACAAACTTTGCAAAGTGTAAGAAAGCTTGGAATCATCATAAAAGTATTGAGATTATTCTCATTGCACGCAAGTAATAAACTAGCAGCTTCATATATATCATAGTCTTTTAATTCTTCAGCATTTTTTAGTATTTGCAAAGGATCTTCTAAAAGTATATAGTGTGGGGAATCTTGCACATAAAGTAGATTAAAAAAAGTTCGCATTCTTTTACTTGGGTCTTGTGGCATTAATGCTAGATAGTCATGCAAGATCGCAATATGCTGTGTATTTTTATCCTTCTTTTTTGTTTTCACAGCCCAACCCCTTGCTATATAACTAAAAAATGCTTACTTCACATAACCACACACAATGAGACTCTATATACCTATTTTTCCACATCTTGCGTATATGTTGCTTGTGTGGTTTGCAAAAGCCCATCTTGCGAAATACTATCTTGTGAGATTCTATTTTGCAAATATTGCTCTTGTAAATCTTGTGTTTCTAAAGCTATGCGTAACATTTCATCAGCAATCTTTATACGCATAATACAATAACGCACGATAGCGGCAAGGAAAATAAAAAAGGCAAAAACACATACAGCAAATAATATTGCCGGAAACAAATCAGGTGTAATAAGAAAGGTAAAAGTTGCCCCAAAAAGTGCTACACCAAAGAGAAAACCACAACAAAACTCCATCGCCGCTAAAAAGCGTCTCATTTCGGTTTTATACATTGTCTTTGTAGCTTTTAATGCTCATCATCCAATAAAACAGCACTTGCCAAATATACATAAGTGAGAATCATAAATACAAATGCCTGCAATACAGCCATAAACATAAGGATTCCAAATGGTAAAAGTGGCACGACCCAAGGGACGAGCTGCAACATTACAAGTAAAAACATATCATCACCGCGTATATTCCCAAATAAACGGAATGATAGCGAGATAATACGAGAACAATGTGAGATAATCTCAACAGGGAAAAGCAATGGTGAAAGTAGCTTTATAGGACCTGCAAAATGTCCAAAATATTTACCAAAACCATTTGCCCTAATGCCTTCAAAGTGGTAGTAAAAAAACACGATTAGCGCCAAAACCAAAGTAAAGCTAATACTTGCGGTAGGTGCTTCAAATCCCGGAATCATACCTATAACATTGCAATAAAATACCAAAATGCCTATCGTCCCAGCTAAAGGAAAATATTTGCGTGCCAACTTCTCACCTAAAGAATCCTTACCAATGTAAAGCATACCGCCGATAATCCACTCATAAAAGTTCTGCATACCTGTCGGCACAGCTTGTAGCTTTCGCACAGCAAACATGCTAATGCCAATAGTTACAGCCGCACATAAAATAGTGTAAAAGATTGTAATAAACGCATGGTCGGTGCTGATTAACCCCGCAAATGTAAAGAGTCTTTCTTCCATGTCTATCCTTTTTTATAAAAACAATAAGCTGGATTCTATCTAAAAAACACTTAAGAATAGCTAAAAACTGCATATACAAGTGATGGCAAAATATTTCGCGTTAAAGCGATTTACTACAATGCCAAATATTTACCCCCACAACACAATAAGTTCCAAAATTAAAAGTTGAGCTTAACCCACCGCTACCGAAAGAAACGACTCAAACACAACCGCAACGGAAAATATAAAGGGCTTTTAGGCAGTAGATTCCAAAAATCGGCAATATGTTCCATTATGTAACGCAACTCTTAAGTAACCCTAAACTGAGTTATATCAATCCACACTACGCACGACTTCTTGACGCACGATTGAAGCATCTTTAAGGCTTAATACGCCTTGCTCTATCAAGTCTTTAATTTTTTCATTACTATATTTATTATGATTGTAGGTAACTACACATACCTCATCGCCTTCTTGCAAAAATCTAGTCTCAGCAAACTCTGTATAGCTTGTCGCACCAATAGCTATAAGTATTTTTGATGGATAATCAGCCCTTTTAATAATCTCATCAAGATTCTCTAAAACAGCATGGTCTTCTTGCGTATTGAGTTTTTTTACTATCCAATCAATCAGCTTTTGATAAAAGTAACTATAATTTGTTAGTTTCGCATTATCGCCATATTGATGGGCTTTACCATCACAGATTAAAAACGAAGTTAAGGAATAATCATCACAAATCCCACCTTTTTCAAACTTATCAATAGGAAGCCTTAAACCACAACCCTTTGAAGCGGCTGAAAAATTCTTTTTTTGACTAATCTTTGTAGCATTGCTATCATTTCGTATTGAAGTATCATCAAATGCCATGAAAAACTTTGGGATAAGCGTCTTTACCTTTCCTTGCTCATATACAACTTCACATTCAAGCCCTATTTCTGGCTCTGCTTGTGCGCGTAATCCTGTATCTTTTGGTAACAAAATCTTTTTATTATCAATGCAGTAACGCCCTAAAAATGTATTATCCTTTGGAATGTAGAATGGAAATATGCCCTTTGGTGCGCCCTCTTCATCACTTACAACATGCACGAAATCACTCGCCTCGCCCGCTTGTTCTAAATGGTTTGCAAAATTACCTGCGATACCAAATCCTAAATACTCTTTCATTGCCCTGCTCCTTACTCTAAACAAAAATAAATACTAAATTGAAGTAAAATGCAATACATAAACACATATAAGGTAATAACACCTATGCCTTATACAAGCACAAAGTATAGTCTGTAATTTATGCAAAATTGTAAAAATTCTACATATAAATTTATCTTTTTAAAATAAGTGTATATTGTGGTAACATTTTACATCATACAAAAAGCAGATATAAAAACAAATGTTTTTAGATTTTAATGCTAACAATATGCTATAATGCGGGATTTTACAAATACACGACACAAAAGGATATAAGCAATGCTATCACGCTTTTATGCGATATTAGATTCTATATTTACAAAAACTACATTTTTCAACTATCTAAAGGGCATTATGCTATGCTTTGTGCTATTGTGTATAAATCCACTTTATGCGATAGATGAGATTCCAAGCGATATTGCAAATAGTGTTTTAAATAATGATGAAAATGATGAAGCCATAACTTCAACAGATAATACAGAACAAGCAAAGATTCTAAATATCACAACGCTAACAGATATAGATAACCTAAGGGAGCAAACCCTATATGTAGGACAATACATAAGCATTACTTATCGTCTTGTGCTACTAGATGAAGCACGCATTGTTTATACAGAATTTAACCCATCGCTTGAAGCACAAGATAAAAGTGCTAAATCCCAAAGTGTGCAACCCATAAAAGAAAGCGAATGGCAAAAAGAAGGCGACTACTACACCGCGACATATACCTTTAAGATTATAAAGCCAAAGGTAGTTATCCCCTCACTTGTAGTGCATGTGCAAAATAACTATTTGCAAGATTCTATGCAAACAGATTCTATAGATCTTCAAGCACAAGCCCTAAATAAGACGCAAGGATATAGTGGCGTTGTAGCAAATAGTCTAAAAATTATTGATTACACACTTGAGAGTTACGATGATAATAACAATATGATACTGATTGAGTTGGAAGGAAATGGGAGTAATTTAGAAGATTTTAGATTGCCAAATATTAAGGACCAAGAGTTTGGTCAAGGCACGAAGTTTAGCGATGAAATTGCGCGGGTTAATGTGCTTGCTAGGATTCCAAAAGAGCTAGATTCTATAGAGTTTAGCTACTTTGATATTAATAAGCATGAGTTTATACCCTTAAGCATTAAAAATACAATCAATATAGAATCTTTTGATGATGAGATAAAAGAAGATCTTAATCCAAAAAGCTCATTTCTAAAAATTACAAACATACTACTCTTTATCTTGCTTGGAATCTTTTTATTAATCACGCTTATAAAGCGTTCATACTTTGCCGCTATTATCTCATGTTTATTGCTTGGCTTTATTGTGTATAGAATCTTTTCAAATACCTATAGTATTAAGACCTTGCCAAATGCACGAGTGCTGATACAGCCAACGCATAATTCAACAGAGCTATTTGTCATCACAAATCCAACAAAGCTTGAAGCAATAGATAAAAAGAATGACTATTATAAAGTAAATATTGATTCTAAAGTGGGTTGGATTAGCCGTAATGACACAAATAAGCGTTAGATTCTAGAAATTAAATAGAAAGGATAAATATGGAAAAATTAAGAGGTTATTTTGCTACTTTCACTATAGCACTTGGGCTTGCATGTATTATTATTGGTATTTATTTTCTAAGAAAAAGGAAGAATGGGAGATTAGCACGAAGATATTGTCAATACTTTTTCCCTGCAAATGGGCTAAAAATGGAGAAAGTAGGGGACTATGACTTAGATGCACAACTCATTGTGGTCAATCATCAAAGCGCATCAGATATTGTATGCCTTGAGGGAGATCACCCTTTAAATATTTGCTGGGTAGCAAAGAAGCAATTGGGCGAACTTCCATTTTATGGCTATGCTTTGAAATTACCTGAAATGATACTTATTGATAGAGAAGATAAAAAGGGGATTATCCAGCTTTTAAAGGAAGCAAAAGATAGACTTAGTCAAAAACGCCCTATTGTTATTTTCCCTGAAGGCACAAGGGGACCGGGAAAAAGGGCGTTTCTACCCTTTAAACCGGGAGCTAAAATCCTAGCTGAAAAGCTTAATCTAAGGGTGCAACCAATCGTATTTGTGAATACTAGAAAGGTATATGATAGCAATCCAATTAGTGTAAAATCAAATGTCGCACGAGTGGTATGTATGCCAGCTTTCACACCAGATTTTAATACAAATTGGTATGAAAAGCTTGAAAAAGATATGTTTGAAACTTATTGCAAACACTATGATGAGCTAAATCCAAATGAAGCGATAAACGATTCCACAAGCCCATCTCATATAGAATCTTTAGCTACCGCTACAGATTCTACAGATATTAGAGCGTAAGATAACCACAATCTAGTTCCTAGGAATCATAATATCCTGCAACAAACTAATATCATCACTACCGCTTGATTTATCATTGCCTAGTTTATCATTTTATTCAAGTATTATTTTAATGCTAAAAAGTATTTGAGAAATAAAAATTATACACTCAACAAAGGCGTATTATGAAATTAAATGAAGAGCAATACAAAGCATGTAATGCCCCCTTAGGGCATAATCTTGTAATAGCAAGTGCTGGGACAGGCAAAACCTCAACGATTGTAGGACGCATTGCAACTTTAATTGAGCGGGGCATTAAACCTCATGAGATTTTACTGCTTACTTTTACAAATAAAGCTTCACATGAGATGATTGAGCGAGTGGGGAAAATCTTTGATAAAACATTAGCAAATAAGATTGAAGCAGGGACATTTCATAGTGTCGCTTACCGCTATTTAAAAGAGCATAAAAAAATCACGCTTAAACAGCCACGAGAGCTAAAGATTCTATTTAAAAGCATTTATGATAGACGGCAGTTTAAGTTTGATAAAGCACCCTATTCCTATCAATATCTCTATGATTCATACTCACTTTATAAAAATAGCACAATAAACCAAAGCTATGGGGAATGGCTAAGCAATAAAAACGCAGAACAAATGGATTTTATCGATATTTATGAAGATATTTTTGATGAGTTTCAGAATCTAAAGGCAGAGTATGCTTATGCGGATTATAACGACTTATTGCTTTTATATAGAGAAGAGTTGGTGCGATTAAAAGAGAATGGCGAGATACCCTATATTGAAGTGCTATGTGATGAATATCAGGATACTAATCCCTTGCAAGATTCTATCATTCGTGCGATTTCACCACAAAGCCTTTTTTGCGTGGGAGATTATGACCAAAGCATTTATGCGTTTAATGGTGCAGATATTAGCATTATTACAAACTTTGTGGAGAATTATCCAAATGCAAATGTGTTTTCTTTGAGTAAAAATTATCGCTCAGGTAAGCACATTTTAGACCTTGCAAATAAAGTCATCTCACATAATCCCAGAATCTATCCAAAAAGCCTTGAGGTGATAAAAAGTGGCATAGCACACCTGCCCTCTGTGCTTGTGTATGAAGATATGTTTTCACAATATAGTGGTATTGCAAAGCGGATAAAAGAGATACATGAAAGAGAGGGTTTGCCCCATAATGATTTTGCTATTATTTATCGTAATAATGTCAGTGCCGATGGTCTGCAAGCAGCATTAAGAGCGCTTCATATTGGCAGTAAGAGAAAGGGGAGTGGGAGCTTTTTTGATTCTAAAGAGATTGAGTTTTTACTATGTTTATGCAGTGTGCTTACAAATGAGCGAGATATGATGAGCTACATTCATATATTAAGCCATGCAAAAGGTATTGGAAATAGCATTGCAAAAGATATTTTTGAAGCCTTAATCATTCTAGGGCATGGCAACTGCAAAAAGGGTTTATTAACACCAGATAGGACAAAAGAGTGCTATCCAAAAAAGACTATAAATAGCGGTTTGGGGCTATTTGATGACTTTTTTCGCCATGAGGAATGCTCTAGATTCAATAACCTTTTACACAAAGATTTTCACTCACACCCGCTTTTCTCACATCCTAAAATTGAACGAGAAGCAGCCTTGTTTTTTAATGATTTTTTTACTGCTTATAAGGAAAATAATGCTGTTTTCACGCCAAGGTCTCTATTACAAAATCTAATAGAAACACCACTTTATAAAAATTATACAGAATCTCTACTCAAAGATCGCTCAAAAACCAAAGATGGAAAGCAAGATGAAACACTCTATGAAGATTCTAAAAAAAGGCTATTATCGCGTCTTAATATCCTGTGTAATATCAGTGAAAACTACTCAAATATTCAGTCCTTTTTAAATGCAATGGTGCTTGGTGGTAGTGATATAAATGAGGAAGATGGGGTAAATCTTTTAAGCGTGCATGCGAGTAAAGGATTGGAGTTTTCATGTGTATTTGTAGTGGATTTAATGGATGGTAGATTCCCAAATCATAAGCTTGCAGCAAGGGGTGGAAGCATTGAAGAAGAAAGACGACTTTTTTATGTAGCTTTAACTAGGGCAAAAGAGTATCTCTATCTCTCTTATGCAAAGCAAGATAGCAAAACCTCATATAAGCCATCAGCTTTTTTATTTGAAGGGGGATTATTGAACAAGCAAGATTTTGCATGAATGTAGTTACCATATTATTACTTCGTCTAAAATAATTCTCACAATATTTTCATTTCTAAATTGATAAACAAAAAAATGCTTTTTAGAATCTTATAATATAGATTCCATGTTGTAGGGCGTAAATGTGGATAATCTGAGTTAGATGGAATATGGAATGTAGATATATGTATTTTGTCTTACTTAGAATCTAAAACACATATTTCGTAACTCTTCGTAACTCTATGTAAAATTATCTTGTAAAAGTATTTTGCATTGTATCTTTGGTTATGCTAGTCTTATACAATAACGCTTACAAAGGCTATCACTATGACTTAGATTTGTTGTAAATAGCCCGTATTCTAGGTTGAAAGGAACTTTATGCAAGTAAATATTGCAAAAAACTATATTTTAGGCGTCGTGGCAGTAGCCTTGCTTGCTTTCTTAAGCATTGCTATTGTTAGAATCCCCTCCATTGCTGCCCTTTCTCTTTCACCACTTATTATTGGAATCTTGCTTGGGGTTTTACTCTCATTTGTTTATCACAAAAAACAAGATTCTATTGGGCTTGGCGTAACTTTTAGTGCAAAAAAGATACTTCGCTTTGGAATTATCCTGTATGGCTTTAATGTCTCAATAGCAGAGATTGGGGAAGTGGGCTTTATCGGCATTGCGGCGTGTGTGTTTGTCGTGGTTTGTATCATGGGGCTTGGTGTGTGGATTGGCATGAAGTGGCTGAAGCTTGATAGAGATATTGCGATTTTAGTTAGTGGTGGTAGTGCGATTTGTGGGGCAGCGGCAATCCTTGCTTTAGAATCTTCTTTGAAATCAGAAGCCTATAAGGGCGTTATTGCTGTTGGCACTGTGGTAATCTTTGGTTTAATCGCGATGTTTGCCTATCCCATTTTGTATGCAAGCGGCATTATCCCATTCACACACACGCAAGAGGGGCTATACATCGGCTTAACCCTACATGAAGTCGCAAATGTCGTTGGTGCCGGTGGGGCTATCAGTGATGAATGTGCGAATTTTGCCCTTATCACAAAAATGATACGCGTAATACTGCTTATACCCCTGCTTTTAATTGTCCCTATGCTATGCAGTAAAACTCAAGATGGTGGTGGTAAGAAGCTGCATATCCCATGGTTTGCGTTTGGATTTTTGGGTGTGGTTATCCTGCATTCTTATGTGGATTTTTCGGATAATATTGTTATGGCGTGTAAGTTTGTATCGGCATTTTGTCTCACTATGGCTATGAGTGCTTTGGGTTTGCAGATTGATTTTAAGAAGTTTAAATCCGCTGGTGGTGGGGCTTTCATGCTTGCTTTTATACTATTTATTCTGCTTTGTATTGGCGGCTTTTTTCTTGTGTATGGGCTAACAAAACTTGGGTATTTTTAGATTCCAAATTTTTATGTTTGCATTGTTGGACTCTATATTTTAAAATGTTTGTTGGGATAATAGACAAGTTTCCCAATCAATACACAAAAACCTATCGTATTACTTTGGTTGTAGGAATGATGGGGATATAAGAAAACTTTGAAAACTTTACATAAAAATGAAAAAATGTAAATTTTGTAAAGGCTATTGATGAGTTAAGAGATTAGCATAATCATCGGTAATTTAGCAGCAGAAAAATATCTACCCTTTATCCTCTCATCTAACAAATATTATTATTTCTACTATTTTTGTAATCTTTTCGAAATCTCTGTTGCAATGGTATAAGCATCATTCATAGCTAGGGCAATAGAGCCGCCATTTTTGAAAAGAATATCACCGACTACAAAGAGATTAGCGATATTGCTTTCTTTGACTTCATTGCATTGTGCTACGCCATTAGAATCTAGCTCTATACCGCATTTCTTTAGAAAATCCACAGGCACAACGCCACCAATAGCATACACAATCCTATCAAAAACACCCACGCTTTCATCACTAAAGGTTACTTCTAGCTTAGAATCTTTATCGCTAACTGCAATAATATCAATGCCAAACTTTGATATTAAGCCATTTTGCAAACTCTTTTCAAGTTCCCTTGCATTCTCATCATTAATGCGATTAAATTCCTTACGGCGATAGTTTAGCGTTGTTTTTGTCATCGCATTTAGGGCAATGGCGTATTCAACCGCAGAGTTACCACCACCAACGACTAAGATCTCTTCACCCGCCACACAATCATTGACATTGAAGTTAATCTTTTTACGCAAACTTGTAGGCAGTGGATAGCTCGGCTTATTTGGCTTACCCATTTTTCCGATACCAATAATCACATGCTTTGTGCGAAATTCCACATTATTTGTAGTCCTTACGATAAACATAGAATCTTTTTTGCTGACATTATCGACTTCATGTTGCAGTTTTATCCCAACGCTATTTTCATCTAAAAGTTTTGAGAAAAGCTCCAGTGTGCTTTCCTTATTACCATCGCTAAAGGGTATATGCCCAGCAAGTGTTACCACCTGCCCCTTATAATCCTTATCAACACGCTTTCCATCTTTGTAATACTCGCGTATCATCGCAGAAATATTATCTGTTTTCTCAAGCAGCACAATATTTTCAATACCCATCTTTTTACACTCAATCGCACTCGCGATACCACCGGGTCCAGCCCCAACTATTACAACATCATAGATTTTCATGTTTTTTATCCTTTTTATCTTGTTTTGCCATGTTATTTAGGTCGCTAACATTATCAAAAAGCACACCACGCATCATTTTTTCTTTATCATCAAACTGCCCACTTCTTAGCCCCCATAAAAAAGCAACTAAGCCTAAAAATCCCATACATAGTGATACGCCAAGCATCAGCATGACAACCCAACTACTCATAGAATCTCCCTTTTGTAAAACAATGTGAAGCACGATTATAACGAACATTTTTTAAGAAAATTACAATCATTATGTTTTTATATACACAAATAGTAACTATATGCAATAAAATGTGTTTCTTTTAAACTCACTTATAAAATCATGGAATCTAAATAACGCTAGATTCTATTCTAAAGATATGATTACACAAACACCTTTATATTTTCATTATCATAAATTTTTGATACACGCTTCTAAACCACTTTTACATAAAATCCTGCACAATAAGCCCAATATTTACACCCAGAATCTCTTTTTGCAGTAAATCTCCATATAATGCTTTTGCTCCATTGACTAAATCAGGGCTGCTTACACCATGTGCGATAGAAATGCGCGCTTCAAGAAAGGCGGTTAATTTATCGCAAAATTTTAGCAACTCCCCACATATAGGCTGAAATTTATCATGATTATATTGAGTTAAAAGCTGATTTATATCACTAGCAAATATCACTTTATCATGTTCTTTATAGCGATTTGCAAACTCATCTTCAGTCCAATAGATAAGGTCATTGCGGATAAAATGCGGAAGTTTGCTTAGAATCTTTGCCTCCATTTCTTCTTTTTCAATACCTTTTATAAAAGAGTCGAGCCCTTTTACAGACCGCTTTATCGGCGAGATAATATCCCTTGTCAAAACTTCAGGCAAATCATGGAAAAGCCCGCCAAAAAAGTGATTAATCTGCATTTTCTCACATACACCAAGATTCACACTCAAAAGATACGCACAAATTGCCACCATTAGCATGTGTCCTAAGACTGAAGTCTGCGGGATACGCGGCGTTTGACTCCATCTCTTTTGGAATCTAAGCTCTGCAAACATGCCAACAAGCTCTTTTATATCTTGATAGAGATAGAGATTTCTCATACCTACTAAATCATAAAAGCTCTCTGTTTGAGAATCTATAATTGCCTTAATATTCTCAATATCATAGAGTTTTGGATTAAAATGATAGATAATATCAAACTCCCATTTAGACGCATAAAAATGTGCTGCTTGTAAAATCTTTGTCTCTAAATCATCATTTTTTTCAGCAAGATAACTCTGCATTGAGTGAAAAAAGTCAAACCCCTGCAATTCATTTGCAAGGCTTTGTGCTACAAACGCTGCTAACTCTTTGCCATGCGCACTCTTTAGCTTATGAAATACAGGCGGTTTAATATCTGTTAGCACAATGCGTTCAAAAAACTCAAATAAAAATTGTCGTATTAGCTTTGTGTAATTAATGCTTCTGCCTTCATTTTCTTCATACTTTGCAAAGATATAGGCAAGGATTACCTTATGTGCTTGTTTATCTAGCTCTACAAAGTCAAGCGGCACGGCTTTATCATTCCACCTTCTAATAGATGCACTTGTAAAAATTCTCTCTAAAAGCTTTTTATTTAAATGTGAGGTTTGCTGCATAACAATCCTTTATAGAAAATCCCTTAATTTTTGCTTATTAAAATCCGGATAATCCATAATTGATAATGGAATCTGTGCGGCAAACTTTGTCTCTGTATTAAAAATAATAGGAAAAAGATAGTTAATCTCTGAAGATTCTAAAGGGCTATTTAAATCAAGCGGACAATATACAAGCAATTTGCTCTTTTTTGTAATATGTAAAATGAGTGTCAAATACTCTGGTATCATAAAGGAATAATCGCGTAATTTATAAGGATTCACAAGGGCTAATACCATAGGCTCACTCTCTTTTGCTTTCTCTTTTTCTTGCGTTATCTCTCTATCTTGTTTTATCTGCATAGGTGCGATGAGATTTTTTAGGCTATCTAAATTTGAGTTTAGGGCTAGTTTATCTTCAAGTGAGCAATTTCTTTGCTCTTGCAAGGCAGCTGCATTAAAGAAATCATCATTGTGCTGTGTTGTGTTATTATGCTTTGCTTTTAGATGCTTTGATAGTATTTGTGTGTTTTGCTTTTGTGTGTGTAAAATAGCGTCATTAATATCTTTTTGTGTGGTTTGCACATTTGCTTTTTGATTGTATTTTTTTATGGCTTCATCATCTGCATAGTTCATTGATAAGCTTTTTTTGCTTAAAAGATTCAATCCTTTCACATGGGAGGCAAATAGCCCTTGATTTTGCTCACCGCTTGTATTAGTCTGTGGATAAAGCATTTTTGCAAACACAGAATCTATTTTCTCTAAAATTACTTCATGATTATCTTGGCAAATCACTCTGTGTGCGTTATTGATATTTGATTTTAAAAGATATTTGTTCTTCATATAAGTTCCATATATGCGTTTTATCAACATGCAGTAAAGCAAAATGTGTGCCTTATGTGTAAAGTTTCCGTGTTTCTTGTGGTCTAAAAATATTGCTTTAACAAGTTGTATTAAATCTAAGTGATGAGCGTATTGAGTGAAAGATAGGGTAAAAAATACTAAAATCTCTAAAATAGATAAATTACCACAGGGCATTGCAATTGGACTTTTCCTGCGTTTTTTATTTCATCTTTATGTCAATGGGACAAAAATTGAAACTTATGATAAAGATAAAATTCCTAGAAATAATAATGAGTGGCAATACAAATAGAGTCATAATCACGCAAACAAACGACAAGATAGCACAATTTGATCAAACAAAATATGCACTTTGCATAAGCTATGGCTATTAAGATGCTACATCATCTCATGAAAATTTTACCATGAAGATTCTTATTATTCCGTTTTTCCAATGTAAATTTTAACATCAAGGGTATTATCCCTATGTGCTGTTGCATTGACTACGATATGTGGTGTTTTTGCATATTGTTTCATGAGATTTGCAATATCTTTTTTTAGGTTATCAAGATAGGTAATCTGCAAACCTCTTTCATTCATTAACACATTATTTAGTCTATTTTTTGCAAGTGTGGCGGTGCCACTACTTTCACTTTTGTTTCTAAAAAGAAATAACATAATAACCCCCTAAAAACCAAAAAATTTCTTTAAATTACTGATAAAACCATTTGATTGCTTAAAGGTTTCAAATGGCACTTCTTCCCCTAAGATTCTACGCGAGATTCTCTCATAAGCTAAACCACTCTCTGTTTTTGAAAAAATAGTTGGCTCACCGCTATTTGTAGCCCCAATCACCTTTTCATCTTCTGGCACGATACCAATCAAAGGCAAGGCTAAGATCTGCAAAACATCATCGCATGATAGCATGTCTTGTTTTGCGACTAATTCTGGTCGCAAACGATTTACAATAATATGTTTTTCTAGCTCACTGCCTTGCTTTGCCTTATCACTTTTAGAATCTATGATTCCAACAACACGATCGCTATCTCTTACTGAGCTAACTTCAGGTGTTACCACAATGATCGCCCTATCAGCCCAAAATATCGTATGCTCAAAACCACTCTCAATACCTGCAGGGCTATCAAGCAAAATATAATCAAACTCTAGTTTCAGCTTCTCAAGCAACTCTTTGACCTTATCCTTATCAAGTATTGTTTTATCTTTTGTTTGGCTTGCGGGTAGAAAGTAGAGATTTTTTGCCCTTTTGTGATTGACTATGGCTTGAGAAAGATTGCATTTATTCTCCATCACATCGATCACATCATAGACAATGCGGCGTTCAAGTCCAAGTATCATGTCAAGATTCCGCAAGCCAATATCAAAATCTACTGCAATGACTTTTTTACCACTCTCACTTAAACCAACACCGATATTTGCAGTAGCAGTAGATTTGCCAACACCACCTTTACCTGAAGTGATAGCGATAACAATGCCTTGCTTGTTTCCCATTTATGCCCTTTCGTCTTGCTGTGTATTATTGAAAAATGTATTCTAACCAAACTTTTAAGGCTTTATATAAATTAATATGAAACTTTGAAAAATATTGTAACTTGACAAACGCTTAAAATATGTTAGCTTATAGCTTGTGTTATAGAATCTTTTTGGAATGTATAATGACTAGATTCTACATAATTTGGGTTAATCTCTTTATATTGTTTTAGAATCTATTATTTGGGTTTGATAGGATAGCATTTTTAGAGCTTTCTAATAATGCTTCTTCTTCGTTTGATTTTATCTCTTGTGTTTTGGTTTCATCAAAATCTTGCATTGCATTTGATTGCCCAAAGATATTTAACTCTAACACATTCATCGCATTCATAAATACGCATATATCACGCACAGCACTATTATTTACCGGGATAGTAATCTGTATAATACTTGCAAAAGGGATAACAACAAGACTTGGAAAGTTATCCTTACCAAAGCCTGCTTCAAATGACATATCATCTTGCCATATTTCAATGCTTTCAAAGGTAAAACCTGCAAGTATAAAATCTATAATAGGGTGAAATTGGCTTGAAATCTCTTCGGGTAATTCCGGGTCAAACTGCACTCTATGCCGACTACACTGCACAGAAAAATGGATATTTTGACTGATAAGTAGTTGTATAATTTCTCTTGCATGTTTTGCAAGCATGGGTTTTAGATCTTTATTTTGCATTGACTTCCTTTATTTGCAATAGCCTAAGATTATACAAAAAATATGCTAAGAACGATACTTAAGCTTAAATATTCCCTGCTTTCATTTCTACCATCATTTTATCAAATGCTTCTTTAGTTCCCGGTCTCACAGGCTGCATTAAACTCACAAGAATGATAGCAATACTCGCACATACAAAGCCCGGCACAATCTCATAAATAGGAAAATATGTGTAAAAGAAGTTATTATGCAATACCACGACTACCGCACCAGTTATCATACCAGCAATAGCACCCATTCTAGTCATTCGCCGCCAAAATAAAGAAAATAGCATAACACTACCAAAACTCGCACCAAATCCAGCCCAAGCATACGCCACAATGCTAAGAATGCTAGAATCTTTATTTGTAGAGATGAAAAACGCAACAAATGACACGACTAAAACACTTGCTCTACTAAAAAACATAACCTGCTTTGGTGTCGCATCAGTCTTTAGAATCTTTTTGTAAAAATCTTCTGCCACAGTTGAAGCAGATACTAAAAGCTGACTACTCGCTGTGCTCATAATCGCAGCAAGCAAGGCAGAAAGTAAGATTCCAGTAACCCATGGATTAAAAAGCGTTTGGGACATAATGATAAATATCTTTTCAGGATCGCTAAAACTTATATCAAACTTTGTAGCATAAGCTAAGCCCAACATACCCACAAAACACGCACCAATAAGGCTTATAATCATCCATGACATACCTATGATAGTCGCTGTTGGAATGTCCTTTGTAGAGCGGATAGACATGAAACGCACAATAATATGTGGCTGTCCAAAATAGCCAAGCCCCCAAGCAATAGCAGATATTACACTAAGCAGCGTAACCCCTTGAAAGAAAGAAAAATGTGCTTTTTCTTCCATAGAGGCAGTAATAGCAGAATCTATGCTAGAAAGCAAGGATTGAATCTTTTTATCAACATCTTTTGGTGGATTTGAGAGAGTTGCATTTATGTCATTTGCTTCATTTGCAAGTGTGCTAAAGTCTTTAGTGTTATTGCTGATTTCACTTAGCGTATTTAAAGATTCTATAAGCATGGGTAGATTCTGCTTGATAGTATCAATATCTTTATTGTTTTGTGCTTGTTTGATTTCATCTAAAATTGTATTGACATCGGTATCAAGGTATTGTTGTGTTTTTAGCACTCTTTCATTATGGACTTCATCACTTTTTTGTATATAGCTTTTTGCCTCGCTTAAGCCACCGATTTGATTTAGCATAACAATAGGCACTACAATTAAGGCTAACATCATAAGCACACCTTGCAAAAGATCAGTCCAGCAAACCGCCAAATATCCACCAAAAAAAGTATAAATAACGATAATTCCAGCACCAATCATAAGTGATATTTGATAATCAATATGGAAAGTTTGCTCAAAAAGTTTTGCCCCAGCAATAAGCCCAGATGAGATATAAAACACAAAAAACACAAGGATAACAATCGCTGAAATAAGTCGCAAAATATGCTTATCATCAGAGAATCTTGTCTCAAAATAATCCGGGATAGTGATTGAATTATCAATGACTTCTGTATAGATTCTAAGTCTTTTTGCCACAAAAAGCCAGTTTAAAAACATGCCAATGCTAAGCCCAATGGCAATCCATGCGTTTAAAAGCCCTGCAACATACAATGCCCCGGGCAGACCCATAAGTAGCCAACTACTCATATCAGACGCCCCAGCAGATAAGGCACTCACCGCTGGACCCATACTTCTTCCACCAAGGAAAAATTCTTCAGGATTTTTTGTCTTTCGCCAAAAATATAATCCAATACCTATCATTACCACAGCATATAAGCCAAAAGTAGCAAAAATAGGGAAGCCTAGACTTTGCACTTCAAGTGTATTCATAATATCTCCTATATAAAGTTAATTTTCATGGCATTAAGACTTCATAATAGTATAAGTTGTTAAATCTGTTTCTATTTGTCTTCGAAAAAAGTGGATTAAATACAATAAGTAACATTTATACAGAATCTAAAGTGAATGTATAACGCAGAAACATGATTAAAAATATGAATAAAATCTTTCTTATGGAGTCCTTGAGTGGTTAGAAACTCTATATAACCAAATGAAGTTATATAAAATACATATTAAGACTAAACACATTATTTTTGCGTTCTACCACATATCCTATATACAAAATGCACGATAGGCGTTAAGATTCCATATTGATGAGTGCGTAAAATGCGTGAGAGATAATCGCCTATGCTTTGCACACATTGCACCATGATAATTAGCACAATCACGCAGGAATACAATACATCAAGTCTAGAATCATAAAAGCCATACTTAATAGCCAAGTCGCCTAAACCACCACCACCAACGCTACCAGCCATAGCAGAAAAGCCGATAATCGCAATAATTGCGATTGTAGCAGCATTAATGAGTGAAGGAAGAGATTCTGCTATCATCATAAAGATTACTTCTAGCTTACTCGCTCCCATGCTTAAAGTCGCCTCTATTATGCCATGATTGACTTCCTCTAATGCCCCCTCAAAAAGTCTCGCTACAAATGGTATAGCAGCAATAGATAAGGCAAAAGAAGCCGCATCAGGTCCTATACTAGTCCCAATTAGCATTTTTGAGATAGGCAGCAAGGCAACGATTAGCACAATAAAAGGAAACGATCGTATAGTATTTACTATCATGCCTAGAATCTTATTAAAAGTTGGCGCACTTAAAAGAGAGTTTTTTTTGGTAATAGTAAGAATCACACCTAAAGGAAGCCCAAATAAGATTGTAAAAAAGCTTGATAAAAACACCATATATAATGTCTCAAATGTGCCTTCCATAAGTAAATCTATCACATCAAATATTCTTGCCGCAGTATCTTCATCACTAAAAAGTAGATAGCAAAGCACTTGTAGTGATGAGCTGACTTCATCATCACTTAAGGCTTGTGGTAGTTGAAAAAAGTTTAGAATCCATGGTTGTGTCTCTTCCATATTTATCCCTTATTAGTCTTTTGTTTTAGAATCTTTTATTATAGAATCTTGTGGCAATACAGAATCTTGTATATCTTTAGCCTTACTCTTAACTAAATCTTGCAAAGATTCTATAATTAAGCCCTTACTTCTTAGATACTCAATCGCTCTCTCTCTTGCTTGTAGGTCATCACCAAAATCAACGATTAAATGCCCCACTTCAGCCGTTGCAAGCGCTTCAATATTACCCGCTAAAATATTTACATTTACATTAAATTCTCTAATAATTTCAGCGATTAAAGGCTCGTGGATATATTCGCCAACAAATGAGATTTTATACGCATTCTTATGTGATTTTTGCAAGATCTCTTCTTGTGATAATGCAGGGAGAAAAGAGATTAATTCTTTTGTTACTTCATGCTTTGGATTTGCAAAGATTTGTTCGACTTGCCCTTCTTCTACAATCACGCCATTACTCATCACACACATGCTATTACAAATTGATCGCACCACTTCTATTTGGTGCGTAATCATAACAATGGTTAATCCAAGCTTCCTTTGTATATCCTGCAAAAGTTGCAAGATAGATTGCGTAGTTTTAGTGTCAAGCGCACTCGTAGCTTCATCGCATAATAGAATCTTTGGGTGATTTGCCAATGCTCTTGCTATGGCTATCCTTTGTTTCTGTCCGCCACTTAGCTGATTTGGATAAAAGTCTGCTTTATCTTCTAAGCCCACTAACTCTAAAAGCTCACTCACACGCGATCTAATATCAGTCTTTTTCCACTTCGCTATCTCTAAGGCAAAGGCTACATTGCCAAATACATTTCTAGAATCTAAAAGATTAAAATGCTGAAAAATCATGCCTATTTTTTGCCTTGCTTTTTGCAGACTAGATTCCTTTAGTGTTAAGATATTTGTCCCATCGATTATTACTTCACCTGTGCTTGGTGTTTCTAACTTGTTTATAAGACGCACGAGTGTGGATTTCCCCGCACCAGAATAGCCGATAATCCCCATAATATCCCCCTTTTTTACTTGAAGATTTAAGGGCTTAATCGCTTGGAATCCATTCGCATAAGTCTTTGTAATATTTTTTAGTATAATCACTTTTTACCTTAATCGCTTTAATTCTGTTTTTATAGGGTCTTAAATACAATAAATAAAAGCTGGAATAATAGCATATTTTTATAAATACGATATGTAATTATTATTTTTTATCTCGTTTTAGCTAAAATTTATTTTACCATTAAAAATAATAATGAGTGAAATTTGTAGAATTTTGGAATCTTTACTAGAATATTTTGTGCAATAAAACTACATAAAAATTGTCATTAATATGTTATTTATTATGATATGGTAGAATCACCGCCGTATTTTCATTAACATTTTTAACATTTGGGAGAGTGATATGAAGGTTTGTGATATAAAACCACTTGTAAGTGTAAATACCTTGAAAAAGCTTCTTGCTTCATTGAGTATATGTGCGTGTTTATCAATGCTAACCTATGCAGATGAAAGCAATGATTCTACTGATACTAATGGAGAAAACCAAAATAAGTTTGTGCTAGGGATCTTTGGTGGTGGTAGTCTTATGCAAATGTCATCAGAATATTACAGCACAACTCACCCCTATGATGATTTACCCGGCGATCATGATAAAAGCTTGTTTGGGGCAAGCTATGGAGCAAAAGTTGGCTATGATATGTATTTTCTCACTCGTCATGGTGTAAGAATCTATGTTGATTATATGAACTCATACTTTAATAGTAATGAAAGGACACTTGGTTCATATAATATGCACACAATTGGACTTAATGCGGATTATCGCTTTGTTATCACAGGGGGACTAAGTGCGTTTGCTGGGGCGGGACTAGCTCATAATATTATTAATACTCAACACCTTGGCAATATGAATGCCTTTGGTGGTAGCATTAATGCTGGGGTGGCTTATGCTTTATCTTTTCTTGAGTTTGAGTTTAGAATCCGCTATTTAATCTATGATATACCAGAGAAAAGCTCAAACTATCTACCAAACATTATGGGACAACAAACGAAATATCATACGGTAGAATTAAACAGCCCCTTTAGCTTTCATTTAGGGGTGAATTTTAGATTCTAACCCACTTCAATCCATAGCACAAAAAGCAAACTAAGAATTGCTTAAAGCTTAAAGAGATTTTATGTTTATAGAATCTCTTTAAGCTTTAGTCTTTCGTGCTTTTTAAATTCTATAAACCATACATACTTGCAATGTAATAATTCTATTTATCTATATATAACGCAATAAATTTTCCCATACAATACCATCATAAGCAACCTTAATGCTTTGTGTATGTGCGGCTTTGTAAATAGACAACACTTCATCTGTATTATCTTGCTGGGCTAGTCCTTTATGTGTGATTAATGGGGGTAAAATGCGGGTTTGAGCCTTACTATTAAACTTCGCACAAATTAATACAAGGCTAGAATCCTTTTCTATGCGGGGATATACAAAGCGTAAAAACTCAACTCCAAAGCCATACGCCCTTAAAGATTCCAAAATCTCTGGAAGCATAGCAGGAGCATAACAAAAGATAAATTTAGCATGTGGTTTTAACACTCTTTTTGCTAGTTTTAACATTGTAGAAAGCGGTAAAAAGTGGCTTTGTGTAGCTTGTGCTTTAAAAGGATTGTTTGATTGCAAAGTTTGCGTGTGATAAAAGGGTGGATTACTTATAATAAGATCAAAATAAGGCAGTGAAGTGATATCTGCATATTGTGGTGCTAAATGTTTTGTGTCTTCATTATGGTGGCTTACTTGACTTTGAGTGGGATTTAGATTATTCTTATTTTGAGTTATTGTTGAAAAATCTCTTTTAGATTCCATATTTGATGTTTTATTTCGTTCAACATGACAAGCTTTAGAATCCTTAATTTTAGAACATAAAAGCGGTGTTTCTAAAGATAAAGAATCTAGCGATAAAACTTCTTTAAACTGAGTTTCTACTAGCATAGATTCTAACTTTTTATTATTGCAAAGCATATTGTCTTGCAGTTCTTTTAATAGTTCTTTAGAATGGATAAGCATATTGTCTTGCAGTTCTTTTAATAGTTCTTTAGAATGGATAAGCATATTGCAATCAGCATGGATAACGATAGAATCTATATGATTTATCTGTGCGTTTTTAGCATTCATAAACGCGTATTCTCTTTGCTTTTCAATTTGATAAAGCGTTATGACTTTTGATCTCGCACAAAGCAGCCCAATTATACCGCTACCACTCCCAAGCTCAAGCACTTTTGCCCTAGATTTTATGTGTGGCAGTATAAAATCCCATAAAAACAAACTATCGCTATTATAGCAATAGCCCTCTGCTATTTGATAGATTTTTAATCGCCTTTTCATTGCTACTTGATTATCTCTCATTCATTATATATGTGCCTTCTTTAAGCCATAGTTTTGCAGTGCTTTTTAGCCTTGCTACATTATCACTTGCAAAAAAGTCAATGAGATTTTTTGAGTTTTTCTCTATTTTGAAATGCTCTCTTACATAGCATGCGATCGCCTCACCAGAGTGGATAAACTTCACATCACTGCCAAAATATCTTTGCATAGGTAGCAATAAAAGTGGAAAATGTGTGCAACCTAGTATCACCACATCAGGCTTTAAAGTCGGCGGGAAATAATGCCTTAATACAGAATCTACAACCTCACCGCTAAATACATGCTCTTCAACTAAGCTTACAAAAAGATTTGTAGCAAGACTTGTGATATTTGTGTAGCCTAGATTCCGCAAACTTTTCGCGTAATTATCTGATTTTATCGTGGCTTCTGTGGCTATTACGAGTATGTGCTTATCCTTTGCTATGTGCTGCTGTGTGAGTGCGGCAATACCAGATTCTATAACGCCTATAATGGGGATTTTAGAGCATTCCTGCATCGCATGCAGGGCATGGGCTGAAGCGGTATTACACGCTACCACAAGTAAATCAAGCCCAAAATTTGAAAAAAACTCCAAAGCCTCTAGCGAAAAGCGGCGGATAGTCTCTGTATCCTTATTACCATAAGGCACTCGTGCTGTATCGCCATAATACACAATGTGATTAAAGCCAACTTCTTCAATGAGACTTTTTAGCACGGTTAGCCCCCCCGCACCACTATCAAAAATACCGATATTATTAATTGTTTGCATATATTACCTATATTTAGAATCTAAAATGTAATTGTAGCGTAAAAGGACAGAGTATGCTAAATCACTATGGCGGACTATATAAAAGCTTAATTGGCGATATAGGCATTATGATATATAAAGATAGGATTATGAATATAGAGCTTTTTGCTAAAGACGCAAAACCGCTACACAGCATTGAAACATATAAGAATTTAAAAGAAAATTCTATAAGCAAACAAACAATCAAGGCTTTAACACTTTATCTATCAGGCAAGATTCCACTTGATATGCAGCACAAAAGTAATATTTCATTACAATTGTTTCTACATGGAAGCACATTTCAACAAGATGTGTGGAATGCACTCTTACGCATTCCCTATGGTGAAACAAGGAGTTACAAAGATATTGCTAAAGAGATTGGAAAGCCAAATGCTATGCGTTCTGTCGGTAGTGCATGTAAAAAGAATCCAATATTGTTTTTTATCCCTTGTCATCGCGTTATAAATAGTAATGGAAATATGGGCGGTTATCGTGCAGGACTTGATATTAAGAAACATTTGCTTATGCTTGAAACAGGGGTAAAAATTACAATTTAAGCAGGGAGGATATTTAATGCCTATTGTTTGCATATATACCAAACATTTAGAATCTAATCTTCAACAACTTAGGCTATAATAAGCACTTTTAGGCTCAAAGAGACTTGCGCTCTTTGATTGTGTAATATGCAAGATTCTGTAAGATATTTATACAGAATTTATAGCCATCACTCATAAAAAAGGAAAATCATGCGTTTTTCAACTTTCTTTGCACCAACACTTAAAGAAGCACCAAAGGATGCAGTGCTAAAAAGTCATATCTATTTGCTTAGGGCAGGCTACATTCACCAAATAGGTAGTGGTATTTACAACTTTTTGCCATTAGCACAAATTGTAATGGATAAAATCAAAACCATAGTAAGAGAAGAGATGAATAGAGCCGGGGCAAATGAAATCACTATGGGATTTCTAACGCCAACAAGCCTTTGGGAGCAAAGCGGAAGATATGAAAAATATAGCGAATTAGCCCTTTTTACCGATAAAAAAGGGGCGTCTTTTGTGCTTGGTCCAACACATGAAGAATGCGTAACAGAGATAGCAAAAACCTATATCAAAAGCTATAAGCAACTGCCGCTTAATCTCTATCAAATCCACTTGAAATTTCGAGATGAATTGCGACCTAGATTTGGGCTTTTACGCGCTAGAGAGTTTGTTATGAAGGATGCGTATAGTTTTCATGATTCTTTAGAATCTCTGAATAAAGAGTTTGTGAATATGCGTGATACTTATGTGAGAATCTTTAGGCGTTTGGGACTTGATTTTCGCATTGTTGAGGCAGATTCTGGTGCGATTGGCGGGAGTGGTAGTCGTGAGTTTATGGTGCTTGCTGAATGCGGTGAAGACACGATTGTAACTTGTGCCAAATGTGATTATGCTTCAAATATTGAAGCAGCGGTGCGTAAGCCAAAAACATGCGATGAGATTGCCCCACAAGCTACAAGCAATTATCATAAATTTGAAACGCCAAATGTAAAAACTATCGATGATTTAAGCAAGTTTTTTAAAGTCAATCCATTCTACCTTATAAAAGCGGTTGTAAAAAAAGTGATTTTTAAAGATAGCGTTGATATTGCTATATTTTTTATGCGTGGTAAGGATATGCTAGAGGATACTAAAGCATTAAATGCACTTCAGGCAATCGATACCTCTGTGCTTGATATAGCCGATGCGGATACGGCATTTTTAGAATCTTATAAGTTGCCACAAGGCTCTATTGGTCCTATACATTTGCGTACTTTGACAAATTCTCGTTTTATTGTGTTTGATAAGGAATTAGAGAATGGAGAGGATTTGATATGTGGGGCAAATGAGCATGGTTATCATTATGTTGGTGTGCAATTGGAGGAATTTGATGATTTATATTATCGCGATTTAGTCGCTGTGCAAGAGGGTGATTCTTGTGCTAAATGCGGTGGGACTTTGCGTTATAGTAAGGGCATTGAAGTAGGACATATTTTTAAACTAGAGGATAAGTATTCAAAGCCTATGCAGGCTAATTTTCTTCTTTCAAATGGCTCTAGTATGCCTTTTACTATGGGTTGCTATGGGCTTGGTGTAAGCAGACTAATATCAGCGATTTTAGAGCAAAAGGCAGATGAAAAAGGCTGTGTGTGGGGAGATGTATCGCCTTTTAAGATTGATATTATCATCTCAAATATGAAAAATGAAAATGAAGTGCTTTTTGCTACAAATCTTTACACACAACTACAAGAGAAGGGCATTGAAGTCATACTTGATGATAGGAATGAGAGATTTGGAAGTAAAATCGCTGATTTTGAGTTAATCGGCTTTGAATATGCCTTAATTGTAGGCAAGAGACTTGCTAAAAATAAGTTAGAATTAATAAAGCGAGATGGACTCATAAAGACAGAATATAGCAGCGCAAATATCTTAGAATCTTTGCTTGGGATTTTGTAAATAAAGATTCTATAAATCGGTTATGCTATAAAAGATTTGCAAACAAAAGATTCACTAAAGACAGGTGTAACAAAAATATAAATTAAGTAAATGGCAAAATCTACAGCAACCCCACAAACACCACATAATTACAAATTGCTTGTGGGAATCTAAGATTGAAAAAGATTGTCTAAATCTTGCTATACAATGAGAAAACGCCTACACTCATTTCAAAAACAGAATCTAAATGCAATGGAATAAAAATCACCCAAATCTTCCTGCGATATAATCTTGTGTCTTTTTATCCTTTGGTTTTGAAAAGATCTTTTCAGTGTCATCAAATTCTATCACTTCACCAAGTAAAAAGAAAGCAGTTTTATCAGATATACGCATAGCTTGCTGCATATTGTGTGTAACGATAATAATCGTATATTCTTTTTTGAGTTTATTAATGAGTTCTTCTATCTTTAGTGTTGAGATAGGATCAAGCGCACTTGTGGGTTCGTCCATTAGGATTACTTCAGGATTTACAGCTAATGTCCTTGCGATACATAGCCTTTGTTGCTGTCCGCCACTAAGGCTTAGGGCAGATTGCTTTAACCTGTCTTTAAGATCTCCCCATAAGCCAACATCTTTTAAGCATTCTTCTACGATAGAATCAAGCTTATCCTTATGCTTTATCCCATGTGTTTTTGGACCAAATACCATGTTATCATAAATACTCATAGGGAATGGATTAGGCTTTTGAAAGACCATGCCAACCTTTTTACGCAATATATTTACATCATATTTTTTATAGATATTAACTTCATCTAATAGAATCTTACCTTTAATTTTACAGCCTTCTACTAAGTCATTCATACGATTAAGGCTTTTTAGAAAAGTGGATTTACCACAACCACTAGGACCGATAAAGGCAGTTACTTTGCCTTTTAGAATCTGCATATTAATATTTTTTAACGCATGAAAATCATTATAGTAAAGATTCATATCCTTAATACTAAAACATACTTTTTTATCCATTTTATGCCTTTGTGAGAGTTTTTGCTATGTAGTTTGATAAAAGATTGATGATTAGCACAATCACAATGAGAATCATTGCCGTGCTATATGCTTCATTGATATGATGCCCCTCATTTGATATAAGATACATGTGCATACTAAGAGTCCTGCCAGAATCAAATAGTCCAGAAACTTGAGCAAATCCACCAAAGGTATAAAGCAATGCGGCACTCTCCCCTACAATCTTACCAATGCTAAGGATTATTCCTGCTAAGATTCCGGGTGTAGCAGCAGGTAAAATAATCGCAAAAATAGTTCTAAGCTTTCCTGCCCCAAGTGCAAAACTTGCCTCTCTATACATTAAAGGCACAGACTTTAATGCCTCTTGTGCGCTACGCAAAATCACGGGTAAAATCATAATAGTAATGGTAAGGCTACCTGCTAAAAAGCTAAACTTTAATTGAAAAAATACAACAAATGCAAGGAAGCCAAAAAGCCCATATACGATTGATGGGATACCTACAAGGGTTTCAGCTGCGGTTGTAATGACTGCAATGAGTTTATTTTTACTACTACTATATTCTGTGAGAAAAATCGCCCCAAAGATTCCAAAAGGCATGGCAATAGCAAGGGAGAAAAGTATCATATTAATGGTATTTATAATAGCTGGCATCATAGAGACATTTTCACTATTATATTCCCATTCAAAAAGGCTTGGTGTGAGATAGACAACACCTTTTATAAAAATAAAACCAATTAAAATACAAAATATAGCAAGTGTGCTAAAAATAGATAGTCGCATACACCAAAATAATAGACTAGATAGCCCATCTCTTCTCATCTTTATCCCTTATTAATCATTTAGAAAATTTGCTTGAAAGTGTAAAAAACGTATGTAAAATCGCACAACTAGATTGTAAAATATTTGTAAATTATTGCTACAACTAACTCTTAGGGCGTTAATTTTCTTGCTTTGATTCCGGGATACTTAATTTATCCTTTGTTATATGTGGCATTGAAATGTATTTTTACACCAAAATACATGCTAAAAACATAAAATATTTATAGAATCACATACAAAAATATCTACAAAAACAAACATAAATATCATATAATTTTCATTATTTTTCACAATGTCTTATTGGGACAAAATAGCACAAGGAGTTATCATGCGATTACATAAGATTCTCATATTTTCTGCATTCAGCCTTTCTATGCTGTATGCAAGGCAGAATGAGATTGCAATCATGGAGCAAGAGCATAAAGACACAGAATCTACAATAGAGCAAGAAAATGGCGTATTTTTACATGGTGGTTTAGAAGTGTTTAATAAGACTGCATTTAGCACGAAACAAGCACTGCCAAATAATAGCTATGGCTATGCGTTAGGGCAATTAGGCGTGGGGTATAAATATAATGATTTTCAAATTATGATTGGAGCGGTTGCCGCTGGGCTTACTTATGATTCTACAAAAGGATTAGGATATAACTATGTGGGGGCATATCCGGGCTATCTCAATGACAAAGATGCAACAGCAGACAATACCCATAATGCGTTCGTACATAATGCTTATATACACTATCAAACAGATTCTCTAAATATTAAAGTAGGGAGATTTGAGCAAGAAGATGATGATTGGTTTGATAGCTATGCTGAGGGTATAAACGCAGTATATAAATTTGCGGATAACTTTCATGTCAAGCTTTTTGGCTCAAGCACAGTGGCACTTGTAGGTAATGGTTGGCTTACAGATTTTAGCACGACCTATTCTACTTATGGAATCTTAAATGCTGAAGTCGGCTATAATAACGACTTTTTAGACGCAAAGGCTTATGTGTATTATGGTGCAAAAGAGTATGTCGCACCGGGGCTTAGTGTGAGTGCTAGTTTTGGCGATAAAGAGAGTATTAGCTATACTACAAAGCTAGTCGCACTTTTCCCTATACATAGTAAAAGCATTCTTGATATAGGTAATCACTTTTTTGCTGACTTTAAAGATCCCACCGGCTTTACTTCAAGCATTCTTATGAGACAAGATATTGATATTTATGATACTTATAAAATCGCACTTGGAGTCTATAAAAATATAGGCAATGCAAATGCTAGAATGGGTATGTTTGGTAATCCTATCGGCATAGATATTTGGGATAATAGTGTGTATGGCACAGGCAGATCGCTTAATGCTTCTGTTGCCCCTGATGCCCTTAGTGTATTGCTTTTCACAGAGGCTAGATATGAAAAATTAGCAAAATTTGTAGAATCTCTGTCTTTTGGACTTGATGGGCGATATACCACTGCCCCGAGTGCGACAGAGTATTCATTGAAATTTATTGTCGATTGGCAGATTATAGATTCTGTAAGTTTAGGCTTAATTGCTAACTATTACACACATATCATGCAAAATGATGCGTGGAATGATTCTGATATTACAATTAGCGGTCGTCATGTCCTTGATAGAAGTTATCTTATGTCATCTGTAACCTATGCGTTTTAGTTTTTTTACTCTTTTTCCAGATTTAATTATGCCTTATTTTGGGCATAGCATTATGCGAAATGCTATACATAATAAAAAGATTGAAGTAGAATGTATAAATATCCGCGATTATGCTTCCAATAAGCATAAAAAAGTGGATAATGCCCTTATTGGCGGTGGAGCGGGCATGCTGCTTGATCCATTTGTGCTTGATTGTGCTTTGCAACAGGCAAGAGATTCACGCATTATATTTCTTAGCCCTTGTGGTGCGAAATTTAGCCATAAAGATTCTGTCCGCCTTAGCAAATATAGCCATATTAGCTTTGTGTGTGGGCGATATGAAGGCTTTGATGAGCGAAGTATTGAATTGTATGCGACAGAGATTTTTAGCATAGGTGATTTTATCTTAAGTGGTGGCGAGTTAGGGGCATTGTGTATGGCAGATTCTATTGCTAGGCACATACATGGTGTGCTTGGCAATGAGCTGTCTTTACAAGGTGAAAGTTTTGAATCTGGCTTACTTGAAGCACCAAATTTCACAAAATCAAAGCAGTTTTCTGAAAAAAATAAAGAAAATTTACCAACTTCAGCATATTTAAATGGAAATCACGCTATAATCAGCGATTTAAAACTTACCATGTCTAAGATGAAAACGCAATATTTTAGACCGGATTTATTAACATCATAAGTGAGGAAATCATGAAAAATCGATATATCGAGCAATTTGAAAAAGCACAACTTGAGAATAAGTCTGTGCCACAATTTAAAGCAGGTGATACTCTGCGTGTTGGGATTAAGATAAAAGAGGGTGATAAAACAAGAGTGCAAAACTTTGAGGGTGTCTGTATAGCTATACGCGGTAATGGCGTGGATAGGACTTTTACTGTGCGTAAAATGGGTGCTAACAATATAGGTGTTGAAAAGATTTTTCCACTTTATAGCGATAGCTTAGAGAAAATAGAAGTGTTGCGTATTGGGCGAGTCCGCCGTGCAAAACTTTATTATTTGCGTAACAGAAGAGGTAAAGCTGCAAGAATTAAGGAATTAAGAAAAGAGTTGAATAAAAAAGAAGCATAAGTAACACGCATTATCATTCTGCGTTTAAGCAGAATAGATGGCTTACTCCAGATTCTACAAGCATAACCATTTAAGCATCACAAGTTACTAGAAATGCAGGATAGAATCTAGTCTATAATCTCTAGCACTTCTCTTAAATCTTTTGTGTCAATGCAATGTGTAGCACTCTTTTTTAATATATCTTTTGCACAGAATGCAATCTTTGTATCAGCATAGGCAAACATAGATAAGTCATTTGCACCATCACCAATGACCGCACAATCTTTAGAAGTTAAGCCTAAAACACCTTGCAAGTTCTGCAACATATTGCCCTTAGAATCTGCAAACATCATATCCCCGCCAACTCTTCCTGTAAGCTTAGAATCTTTATGGTGCAAGATATTGCTAAAAGTAGCATTTAGTCCTAAAATCGGTTTGAAATATTCTGTAACAATGCGAAATCCACCGCTAAAGCAAACAACAATATGCCCCCTTTTTCTTAGCTCTTTTACACATTCAACAGCCCCGCACATGAGATGAAAATCCTTTTCTACACTCTCTTGCACCAAACTTAAAGGCATATTCTCTAAAAGTGCCACTCGTTTTAACAGACTTTCAAAAAAGTCAAGTCTACCCTCCATAGCTTCTCTAGTGATATAAGCAACAGCAGATTCTACCTTGTATCGCTTTGCAAAAATGTCAATACTCTCGCCATCCATAAGCGTTGAATCAAAATCAAAAACAACAAGCATAATACTCTCCCTTATATGTTATAGTCTCGTGCTATTGAGTAAATCTTCAAATTCACTTAAAAGATTTTTTACTTCATTCATACCGATTTCCCAAAATGCACTTTCATTGACATCAAATCCAAAGGTAAGGATCAAATCTCTTGGGCTTTTACTGCCACCAGCACTTAAGAAATCTATGTAGGTTTGTATAAACTTTTCTTTGTCTTCACTTCTTTTATAAAGTCCAAAAAGGGCTAAAACCAAAAGCTGTCCATAGGAATAGGCATAACAATAAAATGGCGAATGGATAAAATGCGGGATATAGCTCCACCATTTTGCGTATTTTTTTGTCAAATGCACGCTATCCCCAAACATTTTTTTATTTTCATCAAGCCAGATTCTATCAAAGTCTTCACTTTTTAGCTCTCCCTCTCTTTCATGGATTGCCCTTTCAAAATTTGTCATTACAATTTGTCTAAAAAGAGTTGAAAAAATATCTTCAATTTTACCTGCATATATATCAAGCAATTCCCTGCCTTTTAAGGTCTTTTTCATGCTATCAAATAAAAGCATTTCAGCAAATACTGAAGCAGTCTCTGCGGTTGTAAGCGGTGTGTCGTGATTGAGTGTGCCTTGAATCTTGCTTAGTTCCTGATGGATTGCATGTCCTAATTCATGTGCGATTGTGAAAGCATCGCGTCTATTGCCTGTGAAGTTTAGCATAACATAGGGGTGGGCGCTTGGCACACTTCCATGACTAAATGCACCGCCTCTTTTTGCGGGTTTTGGGTGAGAATCTATCCAGCCATTAAAGATAGCTTCTTTTGCAATCTCATAGAATCTTGGGCTAAATTTATAAAAAGATTCTAATGTATCATACAAGGCGTCTTGAAACTCGACTTCCGCTTTTTTAGAGTTTTCCTTAGTAAGTCCTAATGGTGCATAGCGATCATAATCTTTAAGCTTATGTCCTAAGAGTTGGGATTTTACGCGATAGTATCCATGCACGAGATTCATATTCGCATTGACACAATCAATCATGCTATCAACGCTTTCTTGTGTCGTTTGATTGCTAATATGGCGGAAAGATTCTGGCTTTTCATAGCCCCTTAGATTCTGCGTTATAGCTACATCTTTACGCACCATATTTAAAATGTAAGTTAATAAATGCGAGTTTTTACGCAAACCTTTTGTAAAGTTTTTTTGCGCGAGTTTTCTTAGCTTTCTATTCCTTACATGTAAGAATCCTAGTATCTCTTCTTCGCCAATTTTTTCATCATTTAATACGCCTTTAAAACGCATATTTGCAAAACTTTCATCAAATAATCTTGAGAAAGCATCAACGCCAACAGGCGATACATTCAGCAATATCTGCTCTTCTTTTAAGCTTAGCTTATACTTTTTATTTGCTTCAATGGTTTGTAAGAAAAAGGCGTATTTTTCATTTGCTTTTATAAAATCATTCATTTTAGTAGAATCTAAATCAGCAAACTCAATCTCAAAGAACATAACCTTTGCATACATAGCATTGCATTTCATTTCATAATCAGCATATAATGCCCCGTATTTCTTACTATCTATGGCAAATTTTAAAAAGACATAGGTCATAATAGAGCCTAAGCCTTCACTAAGTGAATCATAAGTTTGCAATGCTTTAGAAAACTCTTCAGTCTTTAGTGTAGATAGCTTACCTGCATAGTTATCATTAAAATTTTGCAGTTTTTTATCAAGCTCTTTTGCGAAAGATTCTAAAGATTCTTCATCTTTAAAAAGTGCGTTTAAATCAAAATCAAGTGTTTTTGGTAAAGCCTTTTTTTCAACAATTTTTGCCTTTTTATCACTGATTTTAGAATCTTTAGGCTTAAAATCTTGCTTTTTATCTTTTGGGGATTTTAAGTCTTTTTTATCCTTACCTAACTCATCTAGTGCTACTTTTTCTTTTTTTAGAATCTCTTTTGTGCCTTTGTCCTTAGTTTCTGTGCTTTCCTTATTATTCATGGAATCTTTTGCCATAGCCATACCCTTTTAGTAAAATCTCATAATCTACATTATAATATGTTATAGTTTTGTTTTAGCTTAAAATAGGGTTGCAATATGCAAAGTCATAATCAATTTGGTATAGCAAATAATATGGGTAATAGCCGCTTGGGTTTTACCTTTTATGCGAAGTTTCTGCCCTTTGTTTTTTCTATCGGGCTTTTTACATTATTTCTTGTCGCATATTTGTCGATTAAGGGGTTAAAAGATGATTTTGATGGGAGTGTGCCAGAACCATTGAGCGAATTAAGCCTATTAAATGACTTTCAAAGTCAATATATGCTTGAAACAATTGATATACTACAAGATAATCCAAAAGGGATTAAAACCTATGCTACAAGCTTTTATCAATGGAGTCTTTATAAAAATCTCTCACAATCTTTAAATGAGCAAAGAGGTGTGTTTAGCTTTTTAAGACATATCTATAAAATTACTTTTCTAACAAAGCAAAACGACATGATTCTATCACTCGAAAGAAAAAAACAACAATTAGTGGAAGAAGTAGAAAAAACCATTACTCTTGAAGCAGCAAATATTCTAAAAGCAGATAGAGATCTCTTATACGAACATGCAAAAAAGGTAAATAGCATTAGTGCAAATATCATCAATACACAAGTTGCCTTGCATACACTTGAAAAAGAAATAACAGATCATTTTCATAATGCAACAATAGGGCTATTATGTATGATAACACTGCTTGTATTTATTATTGTTGTATGTATTGATATTGTTGTGATTGGTTTTATCCGCCGATTAAATCAGTATTTAGAAGAGCAGTTTAATAATGCAACGGCAGATTTACGCAGTCTAAACGCACATTTGCAAAATGAAATCGCAAAAAAAGTAGAAGATATACGCAAAAAAGATATAGCCATATACGCACAATCAAAACTTGCAGCAATGGGAGAAATGGTGCAAAATATCGCACATCAATGGAGAAATCCGCTAAACTCGCTAGGCTTAGTCATGCAGGATATACAACAAAAATTTAATAGAAACTCTCTTACAAAAGAGATATTAAATAAGCATATAACAACCTCTCTAGCACTCGCAGATAATATGAGTAATACCATTGATATTTTTCACAATTTCTTCCGCTTAGATAATAGTTTTGAGCACTTTGATATAAAAGATGCAATTCATGAAGTAGTCATTATTTATGAGCCATTATTACAAGCCTTAAACATACAGATACATATCGAATATGATACACAAGAAGAATATAGAATCTTTGGCAATAAACATGCGTTTATGCAGATTGTGCTTGTGCTACTTGGCAATATAAAAGATGTATTTGCTGAAAGAAAGATAAAAAATCCATATTGCTTTATCACACTTGGAAAAAAAGATTCTATCCTGCGTTTAGATATATATGATAATGCGGGTGGGATTAATCCACATATTATTGATAGAATCTTTGATATTTATGTTACAACAAAAAAGATGGGAACAGGCATAGGACTCTATATGGCAAAAGAAATGCTAACAAAATATTTACAAGGCAATATATACGCAAAAAACATTACCTTTAATTGCGATGGGGATTATTGTAAAGGGGCATTATTTGTGCTAGAATTGCAGCTTAGTGACACGATGGAGGGAGAAGTCGGCAATGAACGAGAGATTAAAAGAGATTGAGATTCTAAAACAGCTCACAATCCTTTATGCAGAAGATGACTATACAGCAAGGCAGACACTTGCTTCAATATTGGAGGATTATTTTGGCAATGTTATGGTTGCAAAAGATGGGTTAGAAGCATGGGAGATATTTCAGGCAAATCATATTGATATTGTTTTGACAGATATTGTCATGCCACGCTTTGATGGTATAAAACTTATGCGACAGATTCGCTACAATGCAAAGAAAGATATACCTATTGTGCTTATTAGTGCTTTGACAGAGACGCATTACTTTCTTGAGGCGATTAAGCTTGGTTGCAATGGCTATTTATTAAAACCTATAAAAATAGATGAGCTGACAGATACGCTACATAATGCGGTATTGCCCTTTGCACAAAATAAGATTATTGAAATGCAAAATCAATTACTTCTAGCCTTAAATACACTTTTTGGTGGTAAAAAGGTAGAAATCGTGCAGTATCTCTTCACACATTGTGATAATGAACAAATCTTTTATGGCACACATGATGAGATTGCTGAACATTTAAATACGACACGACAAACTGTGGCGCAATGCTTTAAAGATTTAACTCAAAAAGGTTTGCTACAAAAGATTCGAAACAAAGCCTATAAACTAGGACATATAGAAGATTTTACACATACAACCATATTAGAATCTAATTACGATGAGGAGCAAATATGAAGCTATCATATTTCTTTACACAACCTTTTAATCATCTAAGATTCTATAAAAGCTATTGTTTTCAGTTAAATGCTTTTTCAAATGCTTTTTATAGAGTCTTGAATAAAATCTCTCAAATACTTGCCCTACTATTCATATTACTCTTAAGCACTTTTTCATCTATATATGCAAAGGATACTGAAAAAGGGCTTAAAAATTCACAAGAAAAAATTACAGAGGCAAATGGCTTAATAGGCATACCAGAAGATGATAGGAAAATAGAAGTATTTAATCATGATCTTTATATATTGCCCTATTTTCATGCACAAGTTGGCATGGGTGCGGCTAATACAGAAAAAATAGCACAAAAAAATAGCACAATTACAGAATCTACTATCCCGACATTTATGATTGGCGTAGGCTTTCAACAGCAATATTATATGTTAGGTGTAAATATAGGCTATAAAATACAGCTATCCTATGAAGTCGGCGTGAAATCTCTTGGTGAAAATACGATGGCATTTCGCAGTGGTGGGGCATTTTTCCAAATCCATGCGGGATACAAATATGTCTTACCACATATAAATATTGGCTATGAAATGCTCTCTGTTGGCAATGATTTTCTCCCAAGCTCAAAGGAAGAAGTCATCTATGCAGATAAAGGCATGGCATTTGGCTATGGAGTAACATTCCTACTAAACCGCTATAATGCACTCGAACTTAGCATAAGGCACTCAAAAATCTATGGCAACAAACCCCGCCTTCTCTTTAACTATGAGTTTAGATTTTAAGGTTGTTTATTGTGGATTAACTTCATTTGAAGTCGTTGAAATCTAGAACATGCGTGTTTGTTTCACTAAGATTTAAAATTTACCTAAAGTTAAGCGTAAAAACTAGTTTCTGTTCTATCCCATAAACCCTACAACCACCTAATATTTGAAATGATACTCTAACCATACCGCACTTGTGTGTATTCTTTTGGGATAAGGTATTTTTCAAGTTTGATTAGATTTTTATAGATTCCGTGATTATAGCCTATTTCATAGAGTCTCTCTAGTGCCTTGGTTTGCTCTGTGCTTAGTGTGTGGGAATTTTCATTTGCATAGAGTTGCAAATATATATCAAGTTCTTTAGCATTAATTCTTACAAGGTTATTTTCAAGCAGCATTTTTGTTAAAATATCTTTGTGTTTCAATCCTATTTGTATCGCACGAGTTAAAACTTCTTCTAGCATAATCGCACGATTTAGCGGTATAGATCTACGCAGAGCCATGCCACCAAGTGGCAATGGCAAATCATCTTTGCATAAATCCTGCCATATATCCCAAATGTAGCTTTCTACTTCAAGTTCATTAGAGAAATTAAGGATTGATTCATGGATTAACACCCCGGCATCTACCTCGCCAGATAGCACACTTTGCTCAATTTCTAAAAAGTTTTTATATACAACGCGTGCATTTGGATAATAGATTCTAAAAAGCATGGCGTTTGTAGTATGCTCTCCGCTTAGGGCTACTTTAAAATTGCGTTTTAGTTTCGCATTTTTGCGTTTTACCATCTTTGGTCCATAGCCCTCACCAAAGCTCATGCCTGTGCGTAATAGGGCATATTCATTGCAAATATGCGGATAAAGTGAAAATGATATAGCACTAATATCATATAAACCTTGCAAGCATGCAACATTAAGAGTTTCAATATCAAGCGCACTATTAATGAGTTTATAGGGCGTATCTATCCAGCCAAAAGCAATCGCATAATACATAAAAATATCATCAGCATCGGGGCTATGTGCGATTGTATAGGCATGGTTTGCTGTATGTGGTAAGGTCTGCATAGTATTCCTTCTAGTTTCATGCGTGTAATTATAGTCTATTTTATGCTGGTTTTAATGGTGTTATAAAACTGGCTTCTCAAACAATGACAAATCTTGGCATATAAAACAGAATCTAAAGTTTCCATAACCACCTTGCAAGGCGACTAAAAATAGCATTAATTCACAATCAAACGATTAAAAATCTCTTGAGATGGACGCGCATTTGAGCCTGTAATATCACGCATGGAATCAACTTGACTTTGCGTTATAGTCATCGTTTGCTTTAACACAATCCATCTCACACCTTGTGAGCATGGTGGCGTTGTCAATGAGCCATCAAACTGATATGAAGTAAGATTGCTTGGTAATAGCTTGTGAATATCAATATTTGCGATAAAGTTTGCTTTGTCTGGTTGTGTCGGCAAATTTTTCACCAAAGATTCAATGATAGGATTAGCATGACCCTCTACAAAAAAGACCGCAAGGATTACCTTATGTCCCTTAGAATCTTCATGTAGCAATTGTGCTTCAAGTATGCCACGAAGTGAGTCGATAGCATTTTCACCGGGTGTTTTAAAATATATTTCTTTTAGCTGATAGCGATTGCCATTCATCTCTAAAAAGTTTCCTTGTGGATAAATCATCTTAAAAGTATGGTTAGAAAGCATGAGATTTACTCCCTTTGCCACGCTGTATTTAAGCTCAAATTGTGCTGCACCCTTGCTTACATTTTTTGTAACGATATTTATGGGTGATTGCTGATTGCCCTCCGCACAGCCCAAATAAAGTGGATTAAGATTTGCCCAATACTGCGGTGCAGTATTATCTTTATAACTCCAGTTTTGCTTGTTTTGTGCGTATATAAACTGCGTAAGCGATAAAAGCACAAGGATATAAAGTCTCATATTTACTCCTTATATAGAATCTCATACAGAATTATAAACTCTAAAAAAGAAGTTTTAGTCTTACCACACTTAGTTTCTACCCCTATCCTCCCTTATATTCAAACTTCAGATTCTAAGATATCCCCTAAAACACAACCCTACCACCAATATTAAATCCTAAGCCAAAGTTTTTATCAAATACACTGCTTTGTAAGCTAAGACTGCCATTTAAATACCATCTACCAAAGCTATATTCTCCACCACCTGTAAGGAATACATAAGACTTATAGCCTTGAGCTTTATATCTCATATTAAAGTTATTTACAGAATCACCTATATTGCCTATACTTGTAGTTGTAGTCCCACTAGAATCTACATTATTTTGTAAAATGATTGCATCTTGCTTTAATTGAGCGACTATAAAAATATAGCTTTGATTTGCAAAGTATTTACGACCATCTATACCTATATTTACGCTTATAGTTTGTCTTATGTTATCATCTGTATTCATAGCAAATATAGGTGTATTATCACTCTTTCTTTTAAAGCCACTTGAGCCTAATACATAATACGATAATCCTGCAAAAGGTTTTACAATATAACCCTTTTTCATTAAAAAAGCATAACCATAAGTTGCATTTAAATCTACATTAGAGAGTGTGTAGCTATACTCATCTTTAAAGAGAGCAAGTAAGTCAAAGTTATTAATTTGAGAGTTTTGTTTCTCATTTGTAAAGCTAAAGGCAGTATTGAGTGTTACATCTATTTCATGGTTTTCAATGAAAGTCCTTGTATAGATTCCAGCAAACATATTGTTTGAATTATTTGAAGTAAAGCCATTATTATTGCCATTAAATGTGCCATAGCCATAACCACCATACGCACCAAATGCAGTTTGGAGTTTATCTACAAAATAATCATATCCTGCATTAAAGCCATAAAGTTGAGCCGAGCCAGTCTTTGAGAAGTTAAGATTACCTAGCATATTAACCCAAGCATGATTTGGATATTCTTCTCTATTATTAAATCTCATGATTAAATCTGCTAAGGTATCAAACCATACTTCATTTGAGTTGTTATCAGTTGTAACATCACTTTGTATATCTGTTACTCCATTGTTTGCATTTTGTGTGTTTGTGTTAGAGCTACTTGCTAGAGTAGCTACACTACTTCTATAAACTGCATTACTATTTGTATTACCACTTACTATATTATTAATAGCTGCTATTCTTGTGTTTGTATTAGAATCTAGACTTGCTAGTTTTAGCTTCTCTGCTTCCCTTAATGCTGCTTCTAAATTCTTTTGATAGTTTTGCATAGCTATATAGCTACTAGCACTACCATGAATGCTAGCTACTCTTGCTAGACGATTTAGCTTTGCACTCTCCATTGATAGTGTGAGTGTATGAAGTGTTGATGCTTTATTCTCTAGGTTTGAGACATGATCTATTGCTGTATCTAGAGTCCTACCTACTTCTAGGAAATACTCTAGGTTTCTTGAGGCAGCTAGAGTTTGGTCTAGGTTTATTAAAAACACAAGTGAAGATTTATCATCATAGAATAGATTTTTTAGAATCTCATAGCTATTTGCACTCTCTTTTTTAATCGCATTTATCCATGAGTTATTTCCACCTGCTTCCATGTATAAAGCACAATCAAATGTGCTAGATTCTGCATTACATAAAGGCTTTTCTGTATTGCCCTCTATGAAGTTATTAATATCTACTTTATTGATTTTAAAGCCTATTGTTGTATCATTTACGACTTTTTCTATATCGATATATTTACCATCTATGCTACCGCCTTTATAAGTGAGTGAAAAGCTATTTTTCATCTTTTGTTGTGCGTAATCATAGCCTCTGTTTGCTTCAGTAGCGTTAGCATTGCTACCAAAGCCACAATACTTGCCATCTTGTTTGCATTCTTCTTGTTTATCTTGCTGACTTGGCTTTTGTATGAGATTGCCTTCATTATCAGTTGAGCCTATGCCATTTTCTACTACATTGCCATTAGAATCTGTTTGGGCTTTATCCATATCCCATGGATTGTCTTTGCCATTTGTTGTGAAGTCGGTTTCTTGTTTTGTATTGCCATTGCTTCCTGTTTGGCAGTCTTTATTTGTGCATTGTCCGCCATTGGTGTGTTCTGTTTTTATGGTTGTATTGCCGTTGCTTTTATCAAAAGTCGTAGTATAATCCCCTTGTGTGTAAGTGTAGCTTATAGATTCTGCTTTTATGAGATTGTATTCTACGCCCTTGCTACCATTAGTATTAAGCTGACTGCTTATACTCGATAAAGTCTTAGAATCTGCTATATCTGCCTGTAATGCCCCTGTGCTTCCGGGTGATATGTCTAGTGTTGCTTTGCCTTTGATATTCATACTTGCATTTTTTATTTCATTGTTGCTAGAGTCATTTGGATTTGCTTGAATGCTAAAAAGGATTTTACCTTTGTTATTAAAGTTTCCTGTTACTTCTATATGTCCGTTAGCTCCCAAATCTATTGTATTGTAGTTATTGAGATTACCTGTGAGATAGAGTGTCGGTTTATCTCCACTTACAAAGCCATCATCGATTAGAATCTTTCCATAGTTATTTAATGCACCTTTTGTGAGTTCGGTTTGCTCTATTAAGATATTACCACCATTTGCAACTTGTCCTGTGCTATTTGTAATATTATCATTTGTCATAATATCTGGCAAGACTAGATAATGTTTGCCATCACTTGTTGTGATATATGTGCCACTTGCGTTTTTGTAATCTGATTCTGTTTTTTCATTATTTCCATTTGTGTTTTTATTAGATTCTATAAGCTTTGCTATCTCATCACCACTCATATTTTTTAGGTCTTTAGAATCTACGCTTACATTTAGGTATTTGTCAAACTTTTGGTCTATGTTTTCGCCATTAGCATTTAACTCAATTTTCATAACACCGCTATGCTTGCTCGAGTCTTTTAGGTGTAAAAGCTCATTGACATTTAGGGCGTTAGCTGTGATTTTTGAAGCGCCGTTTGTGAT
>NZ_JMKW01000015.1 GCF_000686565.1 Helicobacter bilis ATCC 51630 | reverse complement strand
CTATAACCCCCTATCTTCTCCCCCTTGCATCAAGCCCCTTTTTTACAGATCGTTCAAACTCCATAGCAAGTTCTGGGTGTTTTTCTTCAAATCTTTTTTGAGTCTCGATAATAATATCTTTTTGTGCGTTTTTGTGGAGAGATAGGGCAATGAGAATGTTTTTAATTTGTAGTTTGCTTAGTTCCAATTTATCATATTCGCTAAAAAGCTTATCTAGCACTTCTTGTAAATCGTCTAGTGAGCTAGAGCTAGAATCTAACACCATCATAACACTTTCAACACTAAATCCACCTGTTAAATCAATGTCAAACTCTCTTTCTTTTGGCTTATTCGATAGCACAAACTTAAAAAGTGCAAAGATAAATAACACAACAACAACAACAAAACTTCCAACAATAACAATCACATTTGTTTCCATATAAATCCCTTTGGCAAGTAACCCTTTGTTATAGAATTAAAGTTTGTATTCTAACATATTTTTTTACTGAATTCCAAAGTTAATTATTTTTTTATTTGCTAGAATTGCTTATTTTTGCATTTTTACACTTATGGAAAACATTGCTGATAAAAATAATACTCAATCTAGCAAAGTTTAGATTCCAAACCCCCCTATGCCCTATTACACAAAAGAGCGTATTGACAATCTTTGCATGTAGATAATTTCTCTGTCATTTCATTTGTTTCACCAAAAGTCTTAAGTATTTCTTGAATCTTTTGTATATTCTCATTCAATTTCTTTTCATCATTAAATACTAGAATCTTATTTATATCCTTTGCTCCAAGATGATAGTATGCTAATTTTGTATGTAAGCCATTATGTGGTTGCAAGAGTGGCATTTCATTCGCACACATCGCATAAAAAGGCATTTGTAAGTCAGAACTCTTAGGCAAGCTAGCCCCGCTTTTATAATCATATAGCACAATCTCATTACCCACCATATCTATCCTATCTATTGCCCCATTGAGTGTATAGTCTGTATCTTGAGTGGCATTTATGCGGAAGTTTTCTATGCGAAAAGTATATTCAAGTCCTAGAATCTTTATAGAATGCTTTTTTACCCTCTCTCTCTCATACTCAAAAAAGGCTCTCATATATGGGGTAAAGCTATCAAGTTTTACGAAAGTTTTCATATCTATTTCTATGCTTTCTTCTTGGTTGTTTTGTGTAAGTAAAGTATTTAGGGCATAAAATTTAGAAAAAAAGCTAGATTCTATTGCATTTATAGAATCTAGTGTTAATGTCTCTTCAATATAAGGTTTATAAGATTCACAAAGCCATTCATGTATAACGCTGCCAAAATACTGACTTTGCGTTCTCTCTTCTTTCAAACCCTCAACATAGCGGTAGTAGAATTTACGCTCACATTCATTATATACATTCAATGCGGTAGCACTTAAATTTTCTACTTTCCCAAATGGTTTATATTCATCTTCATAAAATGTTATATTAGCTTGTTTAGTCATATCATAGTAGCTATAAAGTGTGTCAATGGATTGGGCTGATTCTGTATTGCAGCCGATTTCAAATAGCATATTTGATTCTATCTGTTCTTCATTATTTACAAAGCTAATATGCGTTATTTCTGTGTTTTTCATAATATTGTAGTAGTGGTGCTTATAGAGATTTTCTTTATCTTTTCTTGTCGGCATACCATAGTGAGATCTAATCTTAGAGTTTAAAAACATATCATCATGTGTAACATTTGGGACAAAATTATCGCTAAAATCAAGTATTAGCACTTCTTTGAAATGCAGATTTCTTGCCTCTAGTGTGCCAATGACTTTTATCTTACCACCTGCTACATGATTGATTTTTAACCCTGCAATTTCACGCATAAACAAAGTAAAAAGATTCTCAAAATGCAATGTATTGACATTAAAAAAGTTTCTATTTGCGATATGATTAAAGGTTGAGAGTATTTGTGCTATTTGTGCTAATAGGGCTTCTTCATTTTCAAATAATAGCATTAGAATCTTTTCTAAATGCAGTATATTTGGATTGGAAATAATTGTAGAATCTTGCAAACATTGCTCTTTTAATTCATTAAGCTTTTGTGTATCATAGCTATCACTTTCTAAAAGCGGGGCTATATCAAATACTTTTGTCTGCATATAAGAATCATATAAGGATAATAATAGATTATAAGATTCTAAATAGGCGATATGTATCCCCATCGCAAAGTTAAAGATATGATTAGAATCTAGTGTTAATAAGTGATTGCAGAAACTCTCGCTAGGTAAAATTATTGCAAAGTCGTTTTCACTTGCCTTGTTTTGTAATATCTCTTCCTGCCATTTGTTGGCTAAGGCTAGGGCTAGGTTTGCTTGACTTAGTCTTTTTGTAGTTTTGTAGAGTTTAATATTTTGTCTTTTTAATCTTTTTGTGTCTTGTGTAAATAAATCTTTAGTCTGCAAATTATAAATATAGCTTTTAAAAGATTCTAATTCTTGCTTTAAAAACTGAAAATGCCCCATATTGTAGCTATCTGTCTTAAAGTAAAGAAAGACTGGGGTAATGCCACTCACACGCTCTAGAATCTCATATTGCAGTGGCGATATAAAGCCCTCTAACTCTATATGTATGCTTGAAAAACTCTGTATATATTCACTAAAAATATTATAGCTTTGTGTTGTGTCGCTGTATATAGAATCTGTGAGTTCATTTGCCTTTAATAATAAGTTATACTCCGCATAAATCTCTGCTAAAAGGCTTAATTGCTCGCTATATTCCTCATAGCTATCGATATTTGCAAACTCTTCTAAACTCTCTTTTGTTATTGCAATCTTGTGTTCTCTTAACTCATCATAAAATTGCAATAGCACAGAAGAAGTTTGTAAAAATAGCATAAAGCTTGTTTCAAAGTTTAAAAAGTCCTGTGTTTTTTTCTGTGTGTTTTTTGTTTTTTGCTTTACATTTTGCAGGGCTTGAAACATGAAAAAATCACGCACATTATTGGGTATCATAGCGTAATCACTAAAGGTTATTTTTGTGAAAAACTCATCTATACTTAGGGCATAAGGCAGAATTATAGAATCTTTATTATTAAATGTTTGATGAGATTTTGTATCAAATAGCATAAAGCAATTATTGAGTATTTCATTGGATTCTGTATTTAAATGCAGGTTAAAATCTAAACTGCTTTTCGCCTTAAAATGCAGGTAAAATTCCTTTTTATATCGTGTGCTACTTAATATAAATAAGGGTTGTTTTGTGGTAAAAAGATTCTGTAATTGCGTAACATTATCCATAGCATTCCTTCATTTTTGCGTGTAATTGTAGCATTAAAATATTTTGTTACGCCCGAATAAAATATACCAATACCTAAGAAAAATCACATCCACTCAATAATCTGTGCCACCTCTAATGCTTGAGTGCATTTTACCTGCCCCTTATAGCCTTTTGGGATATTTGGGACTATGGCATTTTTAAAGCCAAAGTTTGCCAACTCTTTCAATCGCAACTCAAGCCCACCCACCTCTCTAATATCACCAATCAAACTTACTTCGCCAATGAAAGCTGTGCTTGATCTTAATGGGCGATTTTTATAGCTTGATAAAATGCTTGCAATAAGGGCTAAATCCGCACTTGTTTCACTAATCTTAATCCCACCAGCAACATTCACAAAAACATCATGTTTATGCAAATGGATACCTAGCTTTTTCTCAAGCAAGGCTAGAATCATATTAAGCCGATTGCTATCAAAGCCATTTGTAAGGCGTTTTGGGACACCATATTCATTCTCACAAGTTAGGGCTTGAATCTCTACGACTATACATCTGCTTCCCTCCATAATCGCTACTGCTGCACTACCAGACATATCCTTTTTTGCGTTAAAAAACTTCTTTGTTGCTTCATTTGCACTCACTAAACCATGTGCTTTCATCTCAAAGATTCCAATCTCGCTTGTCGTGCCGAAACGATTTTTAAACCCTCGCAAAATCTTTAGCTCATTGCTTCTCTCTCCCTCAAAATACAGCACACAATCAACCATATGTTCTAGCACTCTAGGACCTGCAATCTGCCCATCTTTTGTAATATGCCCGATGATAAACATGGCGATATTAAAGCTTTTTGCAAGTCGCATAAGCTCGAATGTAATCTCTCGCACTTGTGAGACAGAGCCGGGTGCTGCTGTGAGATTAGGCGAATAAATCGTTTGTATAGAATCTATAATGCAAACTTCAAAGCCACCATTTAACAGATTTTCCTTAATCTCTAAGATATTAATCTCGCTTAATAGATAGAGATTATCACTCAAGCAATGACATCGTTTTGCACGATTATGTATTTGACTAAGGCTTTCTTCACCGCTTACATAAAGCACTTTTCTGCCGGTTTTTTGTGTGGTTTTGGAGTTTAGATTCTCTGTCTTTATGGGCTGGTGCGAAGCTTTTTGTGTTATTTGATTAGATTCTAGATTCTGTGTCAAATCTGGGTGGGTTGCAGGGTTTAGGGTGTAATTTTTAGAATCTAAATTTTGCATATTGTCATATTTGCAAGTATGGGCAAGAGCTTTGCTCGTGCGAGCCTTTGAAAAAGGCGAAATATCTTTGTTGGATTCTATGCTAGATATTTCGCTACGCTCAACATGACAAGGATTAGAATCTAGATTTTGTTGCTTCTCACTTTGAATTGTATTTGAAAAGCTATTATAAGAATTTGCTTGATTATCTAAACTTGTATCATTTGTATGAAAAGTAGCACTAGATTCTGTGTTTAAAGCCAGATTATTTGTGTAAGGATTAGAATCTATATTATAAGACTCGCCATTTGCCAATCCACCTGCCACCTTTAAAAGCAAAGTAGATTTACCAACACCCGGACTCCCACCGATGAGATAAAGCCCACCTCGCACTATCCCACCACCAAGCACAATATCAAGCTCACTTTGCGTGGAGCTAAACCTATCTAGCACTTCTTCTTGCACTTGCGTGATAGGCAGGGCTTTTGTGCTAGAGTGTGTAGTTTGTGTGTTATTGCTAGAATATGCGTAGCTTAACTCTTCACCCTTTAACTCGATAAGACTTTCCCATGCACTACAATTTGGACATTTACCAAGCCATTTGCTACTTTGCCAACCGCAATGCTGACATTCATAAAGTGTGCTTTTTTTAGCTTTCATTATATGCCTTTATTGATTGATAGATTCACTCATAGGTTCATTGATATTCTAGCACACAATAGACTTTGCTTTGCAGATTTTGCCTTGTAGGGCAAGAATCTCTTATTTGCCTAATCTATACTCAAGCAAACAAAAATTTTGCATTAATGCAAAACATTAGTATTCATTCTTTTTATACACAATATAGCCTAGCCATTGTTCTTCTTCTTGTGCTTGTGTATAAATCTTTGCTACCTTAAAATTTACAATCTCTTCGGGGAAAAAATCCACGCAAAATTCATTCATCTTTTTTTGTAACTCTTCTGTTGTTTTCGCGGTAAATATTTGCACTTGCGTAATCATTGCCATTCCTTATTTTAAAGTAGAATACTTATAGCTACATATCACTTAAAATCCGCTTAATCACGCTGAATTTATCATTTGCATTATAAATAGGTCGCCCAACAACTATAAAGTCACTTCCCATTTTTTTTGCTACACTCACACTTGCCACTCTTTTTTGATCGTCATTATTAGAATCTTCTAATCGTATGCCCGGCGTTACACAACATAGCGTATTTGATATGCTTTTTATGAGTGAGACTTCATCAATCGAGCATACAAGCCCATCAATCCCGCTTTCATACACGATATTTGCAAGGGATTTTACACCCTCTTTAATAGAAGTATTATATATCTCTCTAAAGCCAGATTCATCAAAACTTGTTAAAGCACTCACAGCTACAACACGCATATTTGAAGATTCTGTGCGTAAAAATTTAGCAATAGACTTCATCGCCTCTTTACCACAACTTGCATGGATAGTCATCATATCTACGCCGAGTTGATGACACTCATGGACGCAATCAAGCATGGTATTGGGTATATCATAAATCTTTAAATCTAAAAAGATTTTAAAACCTAAATCCTGCAACATACACACAAAATCCCTGCCATCACGCACAAAGCTACGCAGTCCAACTTTTAGCCATATCTCTTCGTTACTAAAATGCTTTTTAACTTCTTTTGCTAAAGCAAGATTTTCCTGCATACTTGGCATATCAAGGGCGATACATAACTTCATGCTAATCCTTTTTTGTGTTTTTCTTTTTGCTAGTTTTTGTTGTTTTGGAATCTTTTTCTTTATTGTTTTTAGAATCTAAATTAGTTTTAGAAACTCTTACTTTCTTAGTATCTAAACTAACTTTAGAAACCTTTGCTTTTTTAGAATCTTTAGTTTGCTTAGAATCTGATTTTTTTTGAAAATCTTTAGTTTGAATAGTTTTTTGTTTTGTTTTAGAATCTTTGTTGATTTTAGATTCTAATTTCATTGTAGATTCTAAATTGTTGTTAGAATTTTCTGCTTGTTTAGAGTCTTTTGTCGCATGTTTTGCTTTATTGTTTTTAGAATCTTTAGCTTGTTTAGAATCTTTTTTTTGCGAAGTTTGTTTTGCTGATTTTATAGCCTGTGTAGTTTTAGATTTTAAATTGTTTTTAGAATCGTTTGTTTTATTCTGTTTAGATTCTAACTTAAGCCTAGAATCTTTTAATGGTTTAGTATCTTTATGACCTCTAGATTCTAATTTACTTTTAGAATCTTTTATTCGCTTAGAATCTTTAGACTGACTAACATAACTAGCTTTCTTAGACATTCTCTCGTGCTTAGATTCTGTATCTACACCTTGTGCTTCTCTCTCTTTTTTACTCGCACTTATTTGGATTGATTTTACATGAGTCATATCTGTCTTTTTTGCTGGTATTTGTGCGGAATCTTGCTTTATTTCTTTTTGTATAGCTTGTTTAACCCTTTGTCTTTTTGTAGAATGTGTAGAATCTATTTTGTGTTTTATGGGCTTTTTAGATTCTATATGAGTTTGTTTTATAGAATCTTGTGTTAATTTTTCAGTATTTATTTGCTCTTGTTTTTGTATCAATTCATCTAGCGTTTTAGAATCTATCTTTGCCACAGAATCAAGTATGCCGTTCACCAATCTAAACGCATCTTGCACATTAAAAGACTTTGTAAGCTCAATGGCTTCATTGATAATCACTGCTTTTTGCGTATTTGTTTGTAGCAGCTCATACACACCAAGCTTTATGATATTTTTCTCAATCACGCCCAAACGACTTAAATCCCAACTTTTTAAGAATACATTAATAATATTTGCGATTTTTCTCTCTTCATTACAGATTCCATGCAGTAGATTAAGGGCAAATTCTTGCTGTTTATTGCGTATTTTTTGTGCGTTGAGAAAGGCTTCTGCTTGTTCTATCGCCTTATCATTGCCCAATTCTTTTGCGTATAGAATCTGAATGATAGCTTCTCTTGCTTGTTTTCTTGTCGCCATTAGTCAAGCTGCCTATATATATCGATGAGTTCAATAAGACTTGCCATCGCTTCAAAGCCCTTATTACCGACCTTTAAACCCGCACGATCTAGGGCTTGCTCTATGCTATCTGTTGTTAAAATGCCAAAACTAACCGCCCCACCATACTTTAGCGTTACATTTGCGATGCCCTTTGTAGATTCTGCTGCGACATAGTCAAAATGCGGCGTGCCACCACGGATAATCGCCCCAAGCACACACACCCCATCATAATCACCATTTTCAAGCACTTTTTCAAGCACAAAAGGTAACTCAAAGGCTCCGGGCACTCGTATCAAAGTAAAGTTATCTTCACTCCCACCATGTCGCAAATAGCAGTCCTTTGCCCCCTCAATCAATCTTTCAGTTACCATACTATTAAAGCGACTACATAAAACAGCAATCCGCTCATTGCCTTGCAATGCGATTTTACCTTCTAAAATCTTCATAATAAACCTTTCAATACGCAAAATAAAATCATAATTGTAGCAATAAAAAATAAAATAACTAGTAGTTTTACGCACAATCTGCTATTTTAAGAGAATAATATTTTTGCTATACTTCTCTTTATGAATGCAAATATTTTTCCTACACAAATCACACAAGATTCTATACACAAAGCAAAAAGCATTGCTAAACAATACCAGATTCAACTCTTAGAATGGTATGCGTTAAATGGTAGAAAATCTCTTCCTTGGCGAATCCTAAAAGGTGAAAATGCCCCTTATGGCGTGTATGTAAGTGAGATAATGTTGCAACAAACGCAAGTAAAAAGAGTGCAAGAACACTACTTTACCCCATTTTTAAACGCCTTTCCCACACTAGAATCCTTAGCAAAAGCCCCGCTAGATTCTATACTCAAGCAATGGGAGGGCTTAGGCTACTACTCCCGTGCAAGGAATATGCAAAAAGCGGCGATTATTTGCTGTGAAAAGCATAATGCTACTTTGCCTAATACACGCCAAGATTTGCTTACATTGCCCGGAATTGGTGCATATACTTCAGGGGCTATTTTATGCTTTGGTTTCAGGCAGAGTGTGAGTTTTGTAGATGGGAATATTAGACGAGTTTTGTGTAGAATCTTTGCATTACGCGAACCTAACCAAAAGCTTTTAGACGAGCTTGCATTTTTGCTTTTAGACATAAAACATAGCTTTGATTATAATCAAGCCTTGCTTGATTTAGGTGCGATGATTTGCACGCCAAAATCGCCTAATTGCCTTATCTGCCCCGTGCAAAATCTCTGCAATGGCAAGGTAAATCCAGCCATCTATCCCACACCAAAAACTTCTTCTTTAACCCCACTCACACTTCATCTTATCATTTATGCAGATTCTCAAGGCAGGATTGCTTTTGTGTATGAAAAAGGGGATAAAAAAGATAAAAAAGGCGGTTTATATCAAGGCTTATACAATCTCCCACAACTTAAGCTAGAAGCACTTGCAAATAAGCACAGATTCTACAAAAAGGGATTCTATAAATGCGGCAGTTTCAAGCACCACTACACAAAATACGCTATCACCGCAAATGTGTATAAACTAGATTCTAAACACTTAAATCTATTAACGCAATCCCTGCCACACACAAAGCTACATTTTTTCTCACAAAAAGAGCTAGAATCTAAACCGCTTTCATCACTCTGCAAAAAGGCATTAGGGTTTGTGTAGATTCTAAGCAATCAGCAACAAAAAAACAATATATTGTTTTAAACCTAACAACATAAAAGCTATTTTAGAATCCCATAAGAACACAATCATTCCTAGTTAAACAATCCCTTTTCTCGCTCATCAAGGTATAAATCATTTGCTTCGATAATATCGCCCTCGCTTAGAATACATGATCTCTCAACGACACTTAAAAGTTCTCGTATGTTACCCGGCCAAGTGTATGCTAACATTTTTTCTTGTGCGTCTTTGCTAAAAGTCTTTTGCTGAAAGCCATAATGCGTGCAAACCTCTTCTACATGGCTTAGGGCAAGTGGCAAAATCTCTTCTGTGCGTTCTTTTAGTGGTGGAATCTTAATAGGCACGGTTTGCAATCGAAAGAAAAGATCTTCTCTAAACTCTTGATTTGCGATTTTTTCTTGTATATTTGCGTTTGTAGCAGCGATGAATCTCACATCAATTTTTATGGGCTTTGCACTGCCTAATCGCATAATCTCTCTCTCTTGCAAGGCTCGTAGCAACTTTGCTTGTAATCCCATAGGCATTTCGCCGATTTCATCTAAAAATATGCTTCCACCTTGTGCAGATTCTAAAAGTCCTGGCTTTGGGGCTGTGGCATCTGTAAATGCACCTTTTTCATAGCCAAAGAGTTCAGATTCTAAAAGATTTTCTGGTATGGCAGCCATGTTTAATGCTAGAAATGGCGCGTCTTTACGCTTTGAGTTTTCATGGATAAAACGCGCAAAGACTTCTTTACCCACACCGCTTGCACCAAGTAGCAAGACACTTGCATCAGTTGGGGCGGCACGGAGGGCTAGTGTTTTTGCTTCTTCTAGCTTTTTTGAGCTTGATTTAAAAAGCTTTTCTTTGCTTAGAATCTTTTTTGTGCTTTGTGTTGTTTGCTTATGATTTTTATTAAATTCCACTAGCTTTTTTGTGCGATATATGGCTTCAAGTAATTCTTGTGGTTCAAATGGCTTTTGAAAAAAGTCTTTTACGCCAAGGCGGATAGATTCTATAGCTTTATTAAGCGTGGCATTGCCTGTGATTACGATGGCTTCATATCGCCCATTGAGCTTATTAAGAAACTCTAGCCCGTCCATTTGAGGCATATTAATGTCTGTAATGACTAGCTCAAAGCTATCATCAAGGGATTTTAGCGCATCTTTTGGGTTTTTAAAGCTTACGATATTTAGGTCTTTGTAATCTGAAAAAAAGAATTCAAGGCTTTTTCGCATATTAATATCATCTTCGACAATGGCTATTTTCATGACTTTCCTTTAATATTTTCTATTTGGCGGATTAAATACCTGCAAGGTTAAAATGCCACCATGAAAATCCACAAGCACATAGGAACGCACTTTTGTGAGTGTTTTGGTGCGAGATTCTAGATTTAGGGCGGTATTCATATCATCAAGGTGTGCTTGGTTTAGCATAAGGCATTCTAACACTTCCGCTTTGTATTCTTGTAGCAAATTATACAATAAATATTGTGTTTGTTTTCTCACACTTGCTTGCATTTCTGCTTTTGTGTAGTGATTGTAATGCGTGAGTGTGAGTGAATGCTCTTTTGTATTTATCTCGCAAGTTTTTGCAGGACTCTTTTGATTTAGCCTTAATGAATGCAGTGGCACAGAGATTTTATAGTCCTCGCCATATGGTATTTCATCAATGATTTTGAAAAAATATTGCATGATAAATTCATATTGTTCTGTTTCTGCAATGCTATCTTTATCTATGCCATATTCTGGCTTAATCTTTAGTGCACTATCTTTTTGTATCTCTTTTTGTGCTTCTCTTTGCTTGTAGTAGATAAGGTCTGTTTCTGCGGGATTGCCGCGATATTCCTTACGCATTAAGTCCATTTGGTCTTGCTGCATTTTGAGTAGGCTTGGGTCTTTTGGTAATTGTGTTTCTTTCAGGCTATCTGCTGGTAGTGAGTTGTATATAGAATCTTGTGTGTTTAATATTTCGGGACTAGATATATTTTGTGCGAGTGTTTTTGTGTCTGCGTAAAGTGGGATATAAAAGCAAAAAAAACAAATTATGATATAAGTATGTATAGAACATATCTTGCCACATGAACGCATGATGTTGCCTTATTACGTATATTAAGATTTATATATGAAGTTTTAATTATAGCAAAGCTTATGTATATTTGCTATCTCTTTGTGGATTAGGCAAAAAGAGATTGAGAGAGATTTATCTATTGTGTATAAAACACATTAAGCTTTGTGGTGAATGTTACATAGGTTATTAATAATATGCGTTATAGGGCAATCCACTTCTCAGCGATACGCACGGCATTTGTCGCCGCACCAACACGCACTTGGTCTGCTACGCAAAATAAATGTAAAATGCGTTTATCATAGTTATCTACCCTTATCCTGCCTACAAAGGTCTCATCGGTATCTGTGGCGATGAGTGGCATGGGGTATTCATTATCACTTGGGCTATCTATCACTACGACACTTTCAGCCTTTTTTAGAATCTCTCTTGCCTTGTCTGCATTCACTTCATCTTTAAAGCGAATGCTTAAAGTCTCGCTATGACTGCGTAAAATCGGCACTCGCACACAAGTCGCTGAAATCTCAAAGTTTGCGTGCATAATCTTTTGACTTTCATTTATCATTTTCATCTCTTCTTTTGTGAAGCCATTATCAAGGAATGTGTCAATATGGGGGATAAGATTTAGGGCGATTCGATGCTGAAAGGCTTTTGGGATAACAGAATCAAGTTCAAACGCAAAGAATTTCTGCATTTGCATGATGAGTTCTTCCATGCCTTTTTTACCCGCCCCACTTACCGCTTGATAGGTGCTAACATCTACTCTCTCAATGCCAAATGCCTTATGCAAGGGGGCTAATACATGCACCATTTGTATGGTAGAGCAATTTGGATTTGCAATAATTGTAGAATCTTTTTTAATGTCTTCTGGATTTACTTCAGGTACAACAAGCGGGATAGAATCTTGCATACGAAAAAAGCTTGTATTATCAATCACAATTGCCCCAGCTTTTACCGCACTCTTAGCAAATCTCTCGCTCACACTCCCACCAGCACTAAAAAAGGCAATCTCTATGCCTTCATCTTTAAATACTGAATCTGTTGTCTCTAAAACCTTTATTTTTTGATTTTTAAACTCTATGCTATCACCAGCACTACGCGCACTAGCAAGTGGGACTAGCCTTTTCACCGGGAAGTCTCTCTCATCTAAAATCCGTAACAATTCCTCACCAACTGCACCTGTAACGCCTACAATGCCTACTACAAATTCTTTTTTTGACATTTTTATCCTTTAATGTATTGCTGTGTTTTATGAATTTTATAATTATAACCATAAATAATGCAAATTGATTTTACTTTTATGCGACACAATTGGTGTAGCATGTTTATAAAAGTCATATCCTTATGCTTCAATTACACTTTTTACTTCAAAAATGCGGATTCTCTCCATTTATCCCTATGTTGTTTGTAGAGCTAGACATAATGTATGCTGATAAATCCTTTTAATCCCTGCCTTATAGAAACATAGCAGTATATTATAATTAATGACTAAAAAAACATTATATCAATATACTAATTAAAGTTAATAATATTGACTAAAGGTTGTATTTATTTATCAAACTTATGTTATAATTGCTAACTCAAAATATGAAATTAGGAGTTTAATATGGCAAAAAAAGCATTTCAAACAGAAATCAAGCAATTACTTGATTTAATGATACATTCTCTTTATTCTAATAAAGAAATATTCTTACGCGAACTTATCTCAAATGCAAGTGATGCCCTCGATAAGCTAAATCATCTCACACTAAGCGATGATGCGTATAAAAGCCTTGTGTTTAACCCAAGAATTACTATTAGCTTTGATAGTGAAAAAAAGATTCTAAAAATCGCTGATAATGGTATCGGTATGAATGAAGATGACCTAAACAATCATCTTGGCACGATAGCAAAAAGTGGCACAAAAAGCTTTTTAGAGAATCTAAGTGGCGATAAAAAGAAAGATTCTAATCTTATCGGGCAGTTTGGCGTGGGCTTTTACTCAAGCTTTATGGTGGCTGATAAAGTGGTTGTGAATACGAAAAAGGCACTCGACACAAAGGCATACACATGGATAAGTAGCGGTGATGGCGAATATGAGATTCTAGAATCAAGTAAGGAAGACTTTGGCACAGAAATTACACTTTATCTTAAAGATGATGCAAAAGAGTATTGCAACAAATGGAGTATTGAAGATGTGATTAAGCGATATTCAAATCATATTCAATTCCCTATATTTTTACAATACACAGAAGAGAAAAAAGAAGAGGGTAAAGAAGAGACTATTAAGGAAGAAAAAGAAGACCAAGTCAATAAAGCAAAAGCCCTTTGGACTATGTCAAAAAGCGAGTTAAAAAAAGAGGATTATGAAGACTTTTTTGGCACGCTTGCCTATGATAAGGAAAAGCCGATAAGCTACATACACACTCACGCAGAAGGGAAATTGCAGTATAAAAGCCTATTTTATATCCCTGCGACACCGCCATTTGATATGCAAAGAATGGATTATAAATCACATGTGAAGCTATATGTAAAACGCGTGTTTATAACCGATGATGATAAGGAATTGCTGCCTTCATATTTGCGGTTTATACATGGGATAATTGATAGCGATGACTTGCCATTAAATGTAAGTAGAGAGATATTGCAAGAAAATAGAATTTTAGAACAAATCAAAAGTGCATCAGTTAAAAAAGTATTAAGCATGATAGAATCTCTCACAAAAGATGAAGCAAAATATAAAGATTTTTACGCGAAATATGGCAAAGTGCTAAAAGAGGGGCTATATGGCGATTATGAAAATAAAGAGAAGCTATTGCAACTTGTGCGTGCGTATTCACTGAAAAAGGGCGAGTATATAAGCCTTAAAGCCTATAAAGAAGCAATGCTTGCAGAGCAAAAAGGTATATTCTATGCAATAGGCAAGGATTTAGAAACGCTGAAAAATAATCCTGTGTTAGAGAAATTTAAAGACTATGATGTGCTTTTATTTGCCGATGAGGTGGATAACTTTGTCATTCCTGCAATTGGCGAGTTTGATGGCACAAAGCTGCTTGATATTAATAGCAAAGAGGCAAGCGAGGGCATTAAAAGTGAGATTAGTGAAGAGCAAAAGAAAGCTTTTGAAACTCTTATAGAATCTTTTAAAGGGCTAGATGGTGTAAATGAAGTAAATCTTAGCGATAGTCTCACCTCACCTTTAGCACTCACTGATGAAGGTATGCAAAATAGCTATATGGAGCAAATCATGCGGCAAATGGGGCAGGAAATGCCAGAACCAAAAAAGAATGTAGAGATTAACATAAACCATGAATTGATACAAAAGATTAAAGATATGCCTAAGGATTTACGCGATAAATACTGCCTTATACTCTTTAATGGTGCAAAAATACTTGAGGGGCAAAGCCTAAAAGATTCTAAAAGCTATGTTGATAGCGTGCATGAAATGCTGTTAAAGAGTATTTAGTGTTGTAATTATTGGAGGGGATATTATTTTAATGTGTGTTTGGAATCTAGTAAGATTTTACACACAATCTTATAACCTTATGTAATTTTTGCATTGGCGAAATAATCTATCTATTGATAATATTTATCCATTAAGACTTTACAAAAAACTTACTGCTGAAATAAAACTGAAATGATTTTATAACTAGTAAAAATTAATAAGAGATTATGCAGATACATGGTGTCAAGGGGGGGACTTGAACCCCCGACCTCCGGCTTATGAGACCAGCGCTCTAAACCAGCTGAGCTACCCTGACATTTAGAGAAAGCGTATTATAGCACAATAATATATACAAAGTCAAGTCTCTTGGCTTTGAAGCATTTATGAGATTTATATATTTTGATTGTATTTTCTCATACAAGGAATTAATGTGGTATTTTGGGTGGGACTATAACATATTTTAAGTTTTTGCACAATGCTGCATAAATTGCTAAAACATGCAACATAGAAGTAAGTAAGAACAATATATAAAATTAATTTATGCAATGTTTTTAACAAAATACTAAGGGATTTATCTATGCGTGTATATGCCATATGATTCATGAAACTATTTTTAGCTTTTTTATAGATATATAGGATTTTAAAACCCTACACAATACGCCAATCCATAGGCATTTTACCCATATCTTGCAGAGCTTTATTTGCCTGCAAGAATACACCGCTGCCTACAAAACCCCTAGCAAGTGGGCTAGGATGTGGGGCTGTGATGATTGCGTGTTTTGTGCTATCGATTAGAGAGATTTTCTTTTTAGCAAAATTCCCCCATAGCATAAATACAATACCGCTAAAATGCGTTGAGAGAGCATAAATTACAGAATCTGTGAAAGTTTCCCAGCCAAAATGCTTATGCGAACCTGCCGTGCCTTTTTGCACACTAAGGATAGCATTAAGCAATAGCACACCTTTTGTAGCCCATTGTGTTAAATCACCATGATTTGGCATACAAATCCCTAGACTATTTTCAAGCTCTTTGTAAATATTTTTTAAGCTAGGTGGTATTGGCACGACTTTTGGCACACTAAAGCTTAAGCCCATAGCCTGCGGTATTTCTCCATCTTGTGTAAAAATGCTACCATGATAGGGGTCCTGCCCTAAGATTACAATGCGAACAGATTCTGGTGGCGTGAGATTAAATGCGTTGAAAATCAGCTCATTTGGTGGAAATATCGCATTTTGCGGAAATACCGCATTTTTGTGCGTTTGTAAGGCTTGTTTATAATGCTTTATGATTTCTAAAAAATAGGGTTTGCTAAACTCATCTTTAAGTAGATTAACCCATTGTGGTGAAAGTGTTTTGGGTATCAACATGATTAATGATCAGAACTCAAAGAGCCATTATAGATATATTGCACAGGTTTGCGAAACTCCATTCTCGATATAGTATCGTTAATCAAGTTTGTAAAGACATGTAAATCTGTGTATTGTCCGCTATCAACGGCTGCATTCCCTGCTACATATAAAACCCTAGTCTTTTTATACACATCATACCAATCAAATGCTACGCGATAGGCATCACGCACAACTCGCTTTGTGTTTTTCTTTGTAGATTCTCCATTCTTTGTGTCAATACTACATGAAGGGACACCATTTATCACATTACAAACACCCGTTGCATTAAATGTATATTGATAGTTGCTCGCTGGATCTAACTGCTCCTTAGCAACGCGAATGTAGATCACATTTCTAGCATAGGAAGTATCAATCTGCCCTTGCATATAGATATTATTGAATCCCCTTTTTTTAAAGGCTAGTAGTGCTTGTCCTGCATAGTATTTTGATGAAAGATCCCACGGGTCTGATACGATAATTGTCGGTGCATTTGTATCAAAATCATAGGTTGGCAACACGGTGGAATAATACTCTGCTTTATAGTTACCTTGAGAACAAGCTGCAAATATAAACGCAAGAAAAAGCAGTGATACAAATCTTATTGAAATAAAAAATCTTAACATCAAAATCCCTTAGATACAAAATCCTTATAGAATCTAAAATCATAAAAGCAAAAAAGATTCCAAGCAACCATAGAGAGTATGATAGCACAATAAAGCAAGTTTTATTCTTTGGTTATGAATCTTATCCACTCTAAAGTTCTTGTCATATTGAGATAATCCCTCTCACTTACCTTAAAAATGTCTATTTAAACCCACACTTTCAACATACATGGAAATATGCAAACTATCACACAACAAACATGCACATATTACATACTATACATTATAATCTTTATGCTTCTAACTTATAGCCGACACCACGCACAGAAATGATATATTGCGGATTTTTAGGATTCTCTTCTATCTTTGATCGTAATCTGCCGATAATAACATCAATGCTTTTATTTGAGCTTTCTGGATTAATAGACTCAGATTCAATAGCGATTGCTTCTCTACTGAAAACATGCCCTTTTTTACTGATAAGCAAGGTTAGAATCTCATATTCAGCCCTTGTTAAATCAAGCTTTTTATCTTTGAAAAACACTTCCCTTGTGTCCTTATCAATGGAGAATATCACAGATTTATCTGCTATCTTTTCTTCTGCCATTTTTTGTGAATAGCGACGGAGTAGGGACTGAATGCGCGCTACAAGCTCTTTTGGATCATAAGGCTTTGGGATGTAGTCATCTGCGCCGCTATCAAGGGCTTTTACCTTATCATTTACATCACTTCTTGCTGATGATATGATTATAGGAATGTTTTTTTGCTTTGCGACTTTTTTGCACACTTCGAGTCCATCAAGATTTGGCAAAGTAAGATCAAGTAATAAAAGATCAAAATGCCTTGTTGCAAGTGCTGACATGCCCGTATATGGCTCATCATAGTTTGTTACATGAATGTCATGTTGCTTCAGATAATCACTCAATACTTCGGCTAATTCAACATCGTCTTCAATCATTAAAATTTCTAACATTATACACCCCTGCTATTACTAGGTTTAAACGGCTTGTATTGTATAGTATATTTCATAAAAACCGCCTTAATTCCACAGAAACAGAATCTAGCATACTACGCTATTTAGGCATTAGCCTTCAATTATTTTGTCGTCCTTATGATATATGGCACACTCTGCACACCTGCAGCAAGGCTCTCTTCTGAAATGCGTGTCATAAGATCATTGTTACCAACCTTTGGTGCATAATCAGCACGAAATACCTTTTTTAATAACGCAATCTTTTGGTCTCTATTCTTAGCACTTTGCAATTCCTGATAATATCCAGCGGTTCTATTCTGTGCTTTTTGTCCTAATATACCCACCATTAACACTTCAAGATTTGCATCTTTTAAATAGTCATCAAGGTGTGCTATTTCTTGCAAGCAATAAGGGCAAGTGGTATCTAAAACCATATATATGGTGTTTTTTGATGGCTTTGTAGATTCTATCTTTAATACTGAATTTGAATGTTTTTTAAATAAAGCTAATATTTTAGAATCTTTCATATCCTTATTATATTTATTCACCCCATCAATGCTAACACGCAAAGCACTACCACTATTACTTGTCGCAATGCCCTCTGCTAAAGGGATAATGTAGCTACCATCTTTACTTACAAGTAGTGCCATTCTCTCTTTATTTGGAGATTCTAAAATGATAACTGAAGCATCTTTTAATGGCTCTTGTGTCTTGGAGATAACCTTAAAATCTAGCTTTGTATTTTCTTTTAAAAACTTCTGGACCACCTTGCTAGAATCTTGTGCCATCATGCTATGAGAAGTGAGACTTAATCCAAGCAGACTTAGTGAGATAAAATAAGATATCTTCATAATATTCCTTTTTTGTAATTTGCAATGCGTAATTGTATAACGCTTTTGTTAATTATCTAAAAAGTTTATATTGCTTTGAGATTATTTCATTTACTTGTTGTAGTTAATGTTTTATATTATTTACTCGGTTTCTAACTCTTTTTTGTTTTATATATAAGCCTTATTGGCTCAATCTTACAACCATATCAAACTAGCCCTACCGCATTAATCATTTACCCATTACAAAAATTGTTTTACCACATATCCCAACTATAGCTAAAGCACATTGCATGTAAATTTTACATTCATGCTAAGTTTTAATGGAACAACAAAAGATTCCATAAGACTTTTTATATCGATTTTAGAATCCACATTGCCTTGACTTGTAAAATCATTTGCATTATAACCTAGTATTTTTCTATCCACCGCATACATTGGATTGTCATAGAGTGAAATGTTTAGAAATGACATATTTGCAATATTGCATTTTGCATTGAGATTTTTGCTGTATTCATCTTTTAGCATATTTGCTTGTTTTATGATTTGCTCTCTTAGTGCAACTTTCTGTGTCTCTTGGAGTGAATCCGACAAAACAAATTTAAACGCATGATTTCTAAAATCTAGCCATTCATCTTGATATACAACCTTTTTTATTTGCGATACAAACTCTTCATATTGCTTATAAGTTTCTTCTTTCATTTTGCATTTTATGTTTAAGGCAATGCTATATCCAGCTTTCATTTCATTCTTGTAGTCATAGGTTTCAGTTGGTCCAAAAGTATAAGGGCTATATTTACAAATATCCTTGTTTGCTTGGGCTAGAGTGATGAGTGAATCTAGCTTTTTTGTGATATGCTCTCTTTGTGATTCTGTAAGTGTGGGGGTATTTTTTAGAATCTTGCTTTCTACTATGCTAAGCTCCATTTGCAATAAATCTGACTTAATGTCTTTTGAAGTCTCAATGGATTATGAGATTTCTATGTGATTATTTTGTGTTGCCTCTACCACATTTTTATGTGTAAATTTCTGCACCACAAAAATATCAAAGGCAATACCACCTGCAAATAAACACAGCACAATGCACGCAACGCTGATAAATTTAACCCAACGCATATCATTCCTTTCTATACAAAATACCTTAATTATAAAAGCTATATTTCAAGTTTTAGTTATTTGCATTATTTAGATTCTAAAACGAATATAAAAATGAGATTTGATACACATTTTACATAGACGAACTTTTGCTTTTACAAAGGGTTTTTACAATACCGCCAACATTTCAACGATTAGGAGATCATGATGAAGAAAGTTTTTTCAGTAGTGCTTGCAGGAGCATTATTCCAAGTGGCGTTTGCAGAGACACAAACACAAAATAATGAACAAGTAGCACAAGATTCTGCCCCACAAGAAGTAGCAGTAGCACCTGCAAAAAAAGAGAATAAACTAAAAGATTTAGTAACAAATGCAAAAGTTAGTGGTTTTGGCTTTGCAAGATTCTTTACTATTAATGGATTTGATAATATTGGACAAAATGGGCAAAGTCAGCAATATAGAATCAAACTTGATGTAACAAGTGGTAAGATATATGGCTTTAGTGCGACTGCTGGTCTTTTCTTCTCTCAAGGGTCAAGCACACCAGATGTAGGAAGCAACACAAATGGTGCTGTGCAAGGTGGTCGTGGGACTGCATTTACAAATAACTTTTCAGATAGATTCAATATCTCACAAATATTTGCAAGTAAAGAATTTGATATAGGTTCTTTTAGCACAAAGATTGATGCAGGAAAGATTAATATCTCTTCACCACTGAGTGATAATAAAGTGGATTTAGGCACAGGCTTTGTGGCTAATGCAAAGCAAAAAATAGATGGTGGTAGCATCAAATATCACGCTTCATTCTATGATAGCTGGAGTGGCGATCATGTAGGATATAATATCCGCACAAGAATGGCAAGCGATAAACACATGGACGCAGCGGGTGTTGGCATAGGTAATAATCTCACATTGCTTGGTATGGGTGGTAATGTGATGAATAAGGCTTTAGATTTTAATGCCTATGTGGGAAATATCTATGGCTTTATGGACTTTTTGCTTTATGGTGAGGCAAAGTATGGCATGAAGCTGGGTGATTCTATGAATCTTTCAATCCTTGCACAAACAAGCATGGCGGCATTAAATGGTAAGCCCCATCTTTATCTTGGACTAAATGGAAAAAGCATAGAAAGAGTATTTGATACGGAATTGGCAAATGCAGCAAAATTTCGCGGACTTTATAACATTCAAGCAAAACTTGCTATTGATAAATTCTCTCTAAAAGCTGGATATCTAGGAAGCTTTGGCGATGGCTATGGCACACTTTTAGACTATAAAGGTGGCATTGATACCGCAGGAAAAATATGGAATGGCAATCTTACAGCAACCTATGAGGGCTTAGGTATGCTAGGGTCTGGTAGCTTTAAAAACTCAAGTATCAATGTCGCCTATATAGCAGCTGAATATGGCTTTAAGATTCCATTAAAAGTGGGACTTGATGTAGCGTATGTGTTTGGTAATACTTATATGCCAGAACTTAAAGTATCGCCAAATAATTCTGGAAATGCAATGAATAATTATTTTGGTTCAAATACAAGTGGCAACAAGGTAGCTAAACAGGAATTTATTAAAAATGCAAGTTTTGTAGAGATTACACCACATATTACCTATAAGTTTTTTGATAAGCTAGAGCTTTCTTTCCTAGCAGCAACATTGGCAGGCGATATAGACTTCTTTAAGACTAGAACAGAATTGAAATATACTTTCTAGACATTTTCTCCTTTTTCATATACTCTTTTTTGTGCAACACTTAGTGTGTTGTGTGATGTTTCATATTGCTGGATAATAAGTTTTATGAATAATTCATTTTTTTACTTTTTTTGTGGCTTGTATATTGTTTTACAGATATTGTTAGCTTATAGTGGTTTTAGCTGTCAAAACCTAAGATTGCATGAGACAGCTGGAGAATTTGCTGTTTATTAAGTCGATGTGTTTAAGCTTAATGGCTTTTAAGTGTCGTTAAAATCTTACAGGGGTAGCTATATTTGCGTGAAAATAAAAATGTAGATTCTGACAACCATAATGCGTAAAATCGAATTGATACAATTACTTCAAAAATCTTGTCGGGACAAAATATTGAAAATAGTAACTTTTGTAAGCCTCCATCTTTTCTCCCATATGCTTTTGCAATTTTGTGATTTGTGTAATACTTTTTTGCCTTAAGAATACTTAAGCCCCCACTTCTTTTATTTATTTAATTCCGCTTCTTGCACTTGCCATGCCTTTTCATCGTAAATATCGCTACCATCAAATATATAAAGCTTTGAGGCTTTAAAGCTGTTTTTATTTTGACTCTCAAGATTCCAGCCACCCCCCATAATCATCAACTGAAGTCTTCTTTTGTGTGGAATGGAATCAAGTGTAATTGAGTCTATATTGGGGCAGCCCTCTTTCAGATTCTTGCAAAATAATGCAGGGATATCATAGTTTGTAATGATTCTAGAATCTTGCTTCATTTCACCTTTAGAATGTAATGGCTTGTAAAATAGCGGAATGTGGAAGTTCGTCTGTGCGGGGAGAAACTTACTTTGTGCGCCATGATCTGCCGTGATAAAAATCTCTGTATTATCATATACGCCCAACTCCTGCAGTCTCTCTAGTATTTGGGCTACCCATTGCCACGCACACTTTTCACTATTGTAATGCCCTTCCGATACGCCATAAACATTATCTTGTGGTGAGGCGATTTCCCTTGGATTAATCATGCAGGCAGAATCTAATCCATAAGGATTATGCGTAATACTATTGTGAATAAACTTAAATGTAGGTTTTGTTGCTTCTATTGTTGTTTCCTTTGCCAACACATTAAGTTCAGCCACACCTCTTAGCGAACTCATACTCACTACCCCCTGCTTACTAAAGAGCCAAACCCCACGACGATATATACCTTTTCTAATGACATAAGTTGCACTTCTAAATAAACCATAAGAAATCAATTGTCGCACAGGCATTTCATCAGTTTTTACTCCACCTAAATATTTTTCGACATATATGTTTTGCAAATCAGTTGTATCAAAAACATTGGTGTTTGTATTTTTTAACAACGGATATAAATGCACCTCATCTGTTGGGAAATCAAGTGTGCTAGACACCGCATAACCAGCATTTTCAAAAGTATTTAAGGTGCTAGCATAACCCCTTGCAATCTCATTTGCTAGACCATCGTTAATATTTCTTGCATTAATATTTAAGGCGGTATAATATTTTCCGGCAATAATACTTGTTAATGTTGGTAGTGTTAGCCCAGATGTACTCAACGCATTTGTAAAGTCAATAAAGCCTTTGAAAGAAGTTTTTAAGTTTTCATTTTCTTTAAACAAATCATGAACAACATACCCATCGGATCTATCTAATATTAACACTAAAATATTGTTATGTTCTTTTGCAAAATCAAGTATTTGTGTTTTTTTCGTTGCCTTATCTGTCACTAAATTCTGCGCTTTATCTCGTTCTGCAGTATAATTCACAGCCATTGCTAAAGAAAATGTTGCATTCACTATTACTATAGCTAAAAATATTTTACATGCTTGAATAATGTATTTTGTCACTTTAAAGATTAATAGCAACAAGGCTACAACAAAACATGAGGCAATCATTATTCCATCAATAATCTCATGTTTGCTGTCTATTCCAATACTTTTTTCAAAGAAAAAATGACTCATAACGCCATAATCACCACGCAAAACAAAGCCATAACTCACGCCTAATAACATAAGAGCTAAAAATATCCACGCTATGAGCCATAAAATAAAGATAAAGATTCTGCTATTGTGATTTACAAAGCTTATGATGTAGATAAGCATAAATGAAGTAAGTATAAAAAACCCAAACAATGCTGCTAAAGTTGGTGGTATTGTCTCTAGTGCAAAGGCGTTTAAATCCGTTACATACAGGGCATAGGGGCTAGATACGCATATCATAAAGCTTAGGCTGATAATTATATATTGAATGAGTTTGTAGAGATTTTGATTTGGTGTTTGTGTAATTTTAGAATCTGTTGTAGAATCCGCAATTCTAGTATCTTGGTTAAGATTTGAAACATTAGAAACTTGGCATTCTACGCCAACCCTATCCGCACTTTCACACATTCTAGTAATTGCAGTATTGCTTTGTGAGTTTTGTGTGGATTTGGGGGCAGGAGTTACCTTAGTGGTAATGACTGCCTCCAAAGACACACAATCTTGCGAATGATTACTCAAAGATGAATGTTTTTTGTGTTTAAATATCTCTTTAAACAACGCAAACGCCATATTACAAGTCCAATATAATACTAACGCACTTGGCATATTATAAAGCAATACTAGGAATAATAGGGCAATCAAACTCCCTTGCACTCTCGCACCTAACTCTTTTGAGCTATAAAAGACATTAATTAAAGTAAAAGCTGTCATCAGTAAAGGCAGTATGTGAATACTTAAGCCAAATAACATAATAGAATCTGGTTTGCTTAAATCATCTATCCATAGAAAGCGGACACTTTGTAGATATTCAGCTTTGTTAATAATCTCATACATTGCAAAAAAGAATGGGATCTGCAGGGCTAATCCACCGAGACTACGCAGAGCATAAATAGGGTGATAATTATGCTGTCTGTATAGCGTTTGTGTAAAAGCATAAAGTTTTGCCCTCTTATATACGCTTTTCCACGATTTAACCCTTTTATCTAGTTTTTCTTTTAAATCTGCTTCTTGCTGTGCCTTTTTATCAGTATAGAGAAAGATTTTAAGCAAAAAGAGATTGACTACAAGGCTTAATAAAATAATGCTTGTGCCATAGCTTGGTATTATCTTAAGTATATTGTGTAATACAACTTCAAGGACTTGCTCTAAAGGAAATATGAAGATATAGTAGAGAAGTTCAGTAATCATATATTATCCTTTGCAATGTCTTTTTTAGAATCTAGATTCTGTATAGAATCTTTTTTATCCTGCAAAATAATATGAGAATCTTCACACATACCATTTGCTGCATTCCCTAATACTTTATTGATAGCATTTATCTCATTATGTAGCTCTAGTTTATCTTGCAATCTAGATTCTAGAATCTCTTTTTCTATTCTTAAAATCTCTTGTGCGGTTTTGATGCCACCCACACCTTGATACTCCCAAAGAAGTGCTTTCATCGCTCTAATATTTTCTTTTAACTTGTCATAGCCCTTTTTATCCTGCAGTAAAGATTCTATAACGCTTGGCAATCTATCAAACTCACTCGGTTCAATGCTTTTGCCTATCTTAGTTAGGGCATCTTTCACCCAAGGGGTATCATAAATGTCTTCTAAGTCATAGCCTATAATATTAAAATCAAATGTAGGTGTTAGCACAGGCTTTTCAAACAAACATACAAAGTCAAATATCACACCAGAGAAATCCCCTATCATCATATCTGCACGATGTAAGGCATAGATATTATCCCTATTATTATCCCATACGATATTGCTGCAATCTTTGGTTTGGGCTTGCAATGAATCTAGCAGTTCCTTTTCGGAATTATAGCTTTGTGGGTGGGGACGGATAATAAGATTAAAATTAGAATCTATAAAAGGTTGAATAAGCTTCATACCATACTTGCTAAGCAAAGCCTCTCTCCCCCAAGATGGTGCTAAAAGTATAGTAGTCTTTGTATCTGTCTTTGGAAAAAAGTGTATCTTTTTCTCATCATCTAGCCCTTTATAGTCTTGTAACTTTTCTTGTAAAATATCAAGATAAGTGCAGCCAGTGATAACAACTTCTTTTGTTTTGAGATTCCTTACCCTTTCTACTTTGTGGATAAAATCTGTATGTATGATTGAATTTGTAAAAACACTATCAAAGTAATCAAGGGCAAATACCTCATAAATATCTACGTGCGGGAGTGAGTGGATAATATGGCTATAATGCTTCACGCCTTTGCTTCGCTTGATTTGGAGTATATCAAGCTGTGGTGTGCTCATCATTACAATATCAGCCCTAAGGCTATTAAGACGAGAGATAGCTTTAGGACTATCGCTGCTACCGATGTATTCAAATTGTGCGTTGGGGTTGTGGTTTTGCGTTGTGTGTTTGTTTGTGTTATTAGATTCTAGGTTTTTATCATATTGGGTGCGTAAGTGCGAAATATCTTTTTTAGTTTCTATGTTAGATACTTCGCCCAAAGGCTCAGTATGACAAGTGGTTGTAGATTCTAGCTTCTGTATAGAATCTTTTTTAGAATCTAAATCTTTTGTATATAGTTCAAAATCCTCTTTTGATGAAGTAAGATAAGTGTAAGGATAAGAGATAGAATCTAGATAAGTTAATATAGGCTTAAAAACATTGTGATATTGCTTGCCCTCACTATAAAAGACAAGTTTATGATTTTCTTGCTTACCTTTCTTAAGCTTTACTCCCCCGCCAGATGTCAAAGAAATAACTTTATAAAAAATACTTTTGAAGAAAAAGATAGCTGAAGCAAAAAGAGCAATGGCAGATGAAAGCAATAAAGAGCCAGTGCCCGGATCAAGATAGGCAAATGCTATGCTAGGTGATAGGCATAGCAGAATAAATAGTGAGAGAATGGGTTTCATGTAAATCCTTGAATATTATTTTAAGCTAGCATTTAGTATTTGATAATTAAAATTTGACAAAAACAAAAATAAGTCGAGATTATAACATATATTATAGTTTTTTATGCTTTATGAGTTCATATAGAAAGCCTTGCAGCAATAAATTATCTCATCAAAACAAAGCTTACATGCACATTAACACAAAATTTATCCCCATTTTTCGTAGCTATAAAGCTTTATGCTACAATATGTTTTATTTGAGTTTTAAGGGGAATGTATGTCGATTTTTCGTGAATATGATATTCGAGGGATTTTTGAAGTTGATTTAACAAAAGAAGTGGTAGTAAAAATTGGCTATTTACTTGGAGAAGAGATTAAAAAGCATGATAATAAAGTCGCCATTGGATACGATGCAAGGACACATAGTCCTACTCTCTTTGAATGGCTTAGCTATGGACTACAAGCAAGTGGATTAGAGGTCTTTAATCTTGGCATGATTCCCACGCCTGTTGCGTATTACTGCACTTTTAGCACAGAGATTAAAAGCTCGATTATGATTACAGGCTCGCATAATCCACCGCAATACAATGGCTTTAAAATCACAATCAACAAAGCCCCATTTTATGGAGAACAGATTCAAGCACTTGGCAAAAAAATGGCAAGTGCCAATGTGCCACATATCACACAAAAAGATTCAGTAAAGCTTAATGTTTTAGAATCTTACATAGATTACATGACAAAAGAGTTTGCGATATTAAAAGATTTAAAAGAGACTATTATATTTGACTGCGGTAATGGCGTGGCGGGCATTGCTTTGACAAAGATTATAGAAAATCTAGGCTTAAATACTATTCCCTTATATTTTGAGCCAGATGGCACTTTCCCCAATCATCACCCAGACCCAAGTGAAGAGCATAATCTAGTGGATATACAAAATGCCCTAAAAGCACACAACGCTCATATTGGTATCGCATTTGATGGCGATGCCGATAGAGTAGCCCTAATCTCACAGAATCACAATTTTAAAGGCGATGAGTTGGCTATACTTTTCGCACGAGACATTGCAAAGACTATTACAAATCCAACGATAATAGGCGAGGTCAAATGCTCTCAAGTCATGTATGATAGCATTAATGCGATAGGCAAAAGTGTAATGTATAAAACAGGACATAGTAATCTTAAAGTCAAGCTAAAAGAGTTAAACGCACAGCTTGCATGTGAGATGAGTGGGCATATATTCTTTAATGATAGGTATTTTGGCTATGATGATGCGATATATGCGGCTTTAAGGATTCTGGAGCTAATCTATAAAGAAAAGCAAACTCATAAGAATCTAAAAACGCCCATTGAGACATTAGAAGAAAGCATAAAATCCCTGCCAAAAACTTATAGCACACAAGAAGAGAAAATAAAAACAGATGAAGCACAGAAGTTTCACATTATAGCGAGTTTGCAGACTAGATTGCAAGAGATTCTAAAGGCGCAAAAAGAGGGTAACAATACAGACTTTTCAGCAGATTTTCCCGAGATTGTAGAGATTATTAGCATTGATGGTGTGAGAGTTGTGTTTAAAGATGGCTGGGGGCTTGTGCGTGCGAGTAATACGACACCCACACTTGTTACGCGTTTTGAAGCCTATACAGAAGAAAAACTATCAGCCTATAAACAAGCACTTTTAAGCTTAATCAAGCAATAATGTAAATAAAAGGAATGCAAGATGAAGCAACCCTTAAAAAAAGATATAGAATCTAAAAGCAAGGACTTATCACAGAACGATAACACAAAGTCTAGCCAATCACAAGATTAGTTTAAAGCTTTGCTGTGCTTAAATGGTAGGTTGTTTTAGATTCTAATGATTAAATTGTATAAAGCATATTTATTGAAAAATCACTTCATCATGGATATTTCCATCTAAAAAGTGAATTGCCCTGTGTGCGTATTGTGCCATGTCTGGCTCGTGCGTTACCATAAGGATCGTGATATTCATATCGCGATTTAGTCGTGTTAGAATCTCCATAACTTCATTACTTCTTTTTGTATCAAGATTACCTGTTGGCTCATCAGCGAGTAAAAATAAAGGTTTCATAACGATTGCACGCGCTATGGCTACGCGCTGACACTGCCCACCGCTAAGCTCTCCGCTACTATGATGCGACCAGTTCGCAAGTCCCACCATATCAAGTGCTTCAAGTGCGATTTTTTGCCGCTCTCTTTTGTGCATACCGCGATATATGAGCGGTAACTCCACATTCTCAAGCGCGGAAGTCCTTGATAAAAGATTAAACCCTTGAAAGATAAATCCCATATAATGTCGCCGCAATAATGCCCTTTGTGTCCGTGTAAGCGTAAATACATCAACACCATTAAAATAATACTTGCCCGTTGTAGCAATATCAAGGCAGCCAAGTATATTCGCCATTGTCGATTTACCTGACCCAGAAGGACCCATGAGGGCTACAAACTCACCTTTTTTAATCTCTAAATTGACACCATGCAGAGCTTGAAAAGTATTTTTACCCTTGCCATAAGTCTTTGTTATAGAATCTAGCTGTATGAAACTCACAATTTTCCTTTACAAAATCTTTGATGGATTTAAAAAAACTAAAAAATTTAGCTCGTCATATTTTATATAAAAAATTTCACAAAAATATTAAAATACAACAGCAATGCAAACCTGTATAAAGTCAGTTTCTAAACAAAAAGCATATAATATTGCTAAATTAAAATAAACACTAATAACTCTCACTCTCACTAGGAAAAGCTACATTTTTTACATCATTAGCATAGTTACGCACAGCTTCTTTTAGCATACTTTTACCATCGCAATACTGCCTTACAAATTTAGGCTTAAACGCATCAAAAAAGCCAAAAGCATCACTCCATACAAGAATCTGCCCATCACAATGCACCCCTGCACCAATGCCAATAGTAGGCACTTTCACTGCTTGTGTGATCTTTTGTGCGACATTTGCTTTTACCCCCTCACAAAGTATGCCAAAGACCCCTGCTTCTTGCATAGCAATAGCACTCTCTATCAATTCATTTTCTTCTAATTCATTTTTGCCTTTTACTTTAAACCCACCCTCAAATCGCATGAATTGCGGCTTTAAACCAATGTGTGCCATAACTGCGATCCCCTCACTACAAAGGGCTTTTACAATATCAAGCTTAGTAGAATCTACTTCTATTTTCAGTGCATCAACACTGCATTCCTTATAATATTTAAGCGCATTTTTTAATGCCATTTTCTTTGTCGCATAAGTCCCAAAGGGCATATCTCCAAGAATGAAAGAATGCTTTGCTCCAGCACACACTGCCTTTGTGTGATAAATCATCTCATCAAGGCTTGCACGCAAAGTCTCACTCTCACCGCCAAAACTCATTTTAAGACTATCGCCGACTAAAATCACATCGACTTCACCATCAAAGATTCTCGCCATAAGTGCATCATAAGCCGTGATTGCTACAATTTTTTCTTTACCTTTTTTTGCACGAAGTGTATTTAGCGTTACTTTTTTATTTAGCATTCTTGTCTAACCTTGTATGAATTTTAGGGCTTTATTGTAGCATAACTTTAAATAAAATCAAGTCGTAATAACGCCTATTCCACGAAGCCCAGAAATAATCATTTTCACTCCCATAGCAATGATAAACACAAGGGCTATGCGTGAAAAAATATATAAAATAAGTTTGCCAAATATTTTTTCAATAGTTGCTGCATAATGAAATAATGAAAACATAAATAAGAACGCACACATAATCGCCCCAATGGCAACTAACATGCTTTTATCTTCTGCGATAACAATGATAGTCGCAAGTGTGCCCGGACCCACAAGCATGGGAAATGCCATAGGGATAATGCTTTTGCGGAATAATTCATCAAACTTTAGATTCTGATAGCTTGAAAAATCTTGTATTGTGGAAGAAAAAAGCAGGTTTTTTAAACTCATAACAATAAGGATCAAACCCCCTGCAATACGCACATCATCAAGGCTTACACGAAACAAATATTTCATAATAAAAGACCCGGTAAATAAAAACACAAGCACAATGCAAAAAGCAGTAAAAACGATATTTCTAAACAGCTTTTTCCGCATGGGCTTTTTTACGCCCTCTGTCATTGAGATAAATTGCGGGAGATTACCAAAAGGATTTAAGACTGCAGTTACAGCGATAGCCCCAACAAACAATGCGTGTAAATCAGATTCCATACCGCTAAACATTTTTGCCCTTTATTTCAATAGTCTTGCTATTATATTCTAAAATTACATATTTTCATAGATATGACTTAAGAAAGTGTTAGAATCTATTATTTATAAAAGCTACTTTTATTGTCTGTTATAATTATGCAAGAAAATAACAAAAGGATAAACATGCAAACAATAGCTATCGTAGGTCTGGGCAATATCGGCACAAAATATGCGATGACAAGGCATAATATGGGCTTTTTAAGCTTGTATGCCATCACGCAAATGCTAAATAATCCCTATATACTACACAACTCTTTGGACTATCAAAATACTAAAACTTTACTTGGCGATCTTGAAAGTCTTGTAGATAAAAAAAAGGGCATAATGCAATGGCAAAATCAAAAAAGCATGCAAAGCTTTCAAGCAAAAATTAGCCTTAAAGACTTTGTAGCACCCTTAGAGCATTTTCCATTTTTCTTAACTCAACTCAAATGTCTAAATCCACATAAAAAGCCCTTAGATAGCCTAGAACTACAAAAAAATTTTAGAGAGAAATTAGGAAGTTTATCAAATGAATATGAGATTCTGTGTATCGCTCCAACCACATTTATGAATAGAAGTGGTATCGCACTTCAAAGCATTGAAAAGAAGTGTAATATCGCCCAAATGATTGTTATCTATGATGATTTAGATACTCGTTTTGGGAATCTTAGCTTTCGTTATAAAGGCGGAAGTGGCGGACACAATGGCTTAAAATCAATCCATGAATATGTGAAGAGAGATTATTTGCGTGTAAAGCTTGGGATTGGCAATAATATCATATTGCATGACATGCTAGATTCTCTTGTAGCACATAATACACGAGTAAGTATAGAATCTTTTAGGACACTTTTTTATGAAACCTATTTAGAAAAGCTATGTATGGCAAAAATCTTTAAAACAAAAAGCCCTTTTAAAGTTATGGAATCTAAAATTTTTATGGATAAAAATTTAGACTCTAATGATTTTAATATTGGGTGTCAGCAAATGTCTAGCATGGATTCTAATCCTTGTCATGTTGAATGCAACAAAACATCTAACAAAAATTTTGAAAAAGATATTTCAAATACAACTCAATATAATAAGATTTTAGAATCTCAACCATTTGAGCGGGTGCAGGGCGTAGGGGTGCAAGATAATGAGAATTTAGAATCTACTCAAAGCACAGATTCTATAAATAGCGTTACAACAACACAGAATAAAGATTCTAAAACTTCCACCCCAAACACAAACTTAACACAAAAAATAGATTCTATAAAACAAGAAGACTACGAAGCTATTATGAATCTCTTTTCTTCATATCAAAAAAGCGGCGATAAAGAAGTGGCAAATTATGTTTTATCGCCATTTAATACACATGAAAAAACTCTTTTAGCACCCCTTTTAGCATATAATGGACTAGTTGTTATGGCTACATTATTTGAATGGGCGTATAGAAATCACAATACTCAAACAAGCACAGATTCTACACAAACTCAAACTTTCATGCCCCTTGATCCTTTTTCTGTGCTACTCAAATAGGCTACGCAGCTCTCTTTTTAACGACATAAAGTATAATTTTCTTAATTTTTAGTAACTCTAAGTAAGATTGTTATCATAAAATCTTAACGCTAAGAAACTCATATACACATCGCTTAGTTTATACATGCTTGTAAAATATATAGACAAATATGAATTAAAGCTTAAATATACTATCCAGTCGTAAGAAAAGATTTGGGTGTGCCAACTTAATATTCTTTGCAAATGCCTTTGCATCAATATCTTGAATATTTCCATTTGATTGCTTGTAGGAATGAAACTCATGCAGGGCTACTGCCATTGTATCTTCTAAATCAATTGGCATAAGCTCTCTTATCTCATAACGCAAAAGCATTAAAAACTTCTCTTCATTATGTTGTTGAATATGTCCTAAAAGATTCTGAAGGGCAAATTGTGGCAGGGCGACAAATTCCTTTCCCTCTGTGGTCTTTAGAAACCACGCTTCATTTTCATTAAAACCCCCCTCTACAAACTCAAGCAACCATCTAGCATCATCTAGCTTTGCCATATAGGCTACATTACTCAGAGTTTGCAGGCTTTCTACTAGCTTTTTCTTGTCGTATTTTGTTCGTTTAGCCATACCATTACTCCTTTTTGTGCGTGAAGTCTGTTGTGTGCTTCTTCAATAATCTTGCTTTGTTTCCCATCAATTACTTCTTCACTTACCTCTAATCCACGATATGCGGGCAGACAATGCAAGAAAATCGCATTTTCATGTGCCAAAGACATGATTTTAGAATCTACCTTATAATCTTTAAAGTCCCACATACGCGTCTCTTTTTCGTTCTCTTGCCCCATTGATACCCAAGTATCTGTTGTGATAACATGTGCGTCTTTTGCAACACTAAAAATATCATCAGTGATGACTATTTTTGCACCACTCTCTTGTGCGTTTTTCTCTGCGATTTCTACAATATCCTTGCTAGGCATATACTTCTTAGGACAGGCAAGTCGTATCTCAAAGCCAAGCTTGGAAGCAAGCATAAGCCATGAGTTTGCCATATTATTCCCATCGCCAATATAGGCTACAATGGGCTTTGCGATACTATTTTTTGCTCCCACATCATGCAGTATAGAATCTGGCACAAATATACCGCATTCAATCATAGTGAGATAATCTGCTAAAAGCTGCATAGGGTGAAACACATCGCTAAGCCCATTAATCACAGGCACACTTGAAAACCTTGCAAACTCTTCTAGCCTCTCGTGCATGTGCGTTCTCACCATAATCATATCCACCATAGAGCTAATAACAGCCGAGCTATCGCGGACGATTTCCCCTCTGCCAAGCTGTAATTCATTATTTGACAAAGAGATTCCAAAGCCGCCTAACTGATAGATCCCCACTTGAAAGCTAACGCGAGTGCGAGTGGAGCTTTTCTCAAAAATCATTGCAAGGGTTTTGCCCTTAAGATATGGTGTCGCAATACCATTTGTATATTCAGTTTTAATTTTTATCGCAAGTGCAAGCATTTCTAGAATCTCATGCTTTGTAAAATCATTGATAGTTAGAAAATGTCGCATGTTTATCCTTCATATCGCAATAAAGTAAAAGTGTAATATTACAATAAAACGCCAGAAAAATAGCTTTTTATAGAGAATTTCAGCTTATCACTGGATTTTGTGTTTAGATTCTAAAGATTCTTACCATCGTTACATTTTTGTGCCGTGTCATGAAGTGTTTTATCCAGCATGTTTTAATCAAACACATTTTTATCTTGATAAAGTGAGGGGATTCCAGATTGATTGAGCTCTTTGTAGGAATCACAACCTTTTTGCATACCCATATCGCATGCCTTGCCATAAAACTCTTTTGCAAGCGATAGATTATGTGCTAAGGCTTTTCCTGCTTCATGTAAGTTGCCAAGTGTGAAACAGGCATTAGGATACTTTAATTTACATGATTTTTTATAGAGTGTAGCGGCTTTTTCATAGTCTTGTCTTACACCTTTGCCATGCTCATAAAAGTTGGCATTCATAAAACATGATGGGGCGTGTTTTTTATCACATGCTTTTTCAAAATATGGCATTGCCTCTACAAAATTATTATTCTGTGCTTTATATAAGCCGATAAAGTAGCAACCATTCATATCTTTTTTGCCACATGCTTTTTCAAAATAGGACATTGCTCGTTTTATAGAATCTGCATATAAAAATATTTCGCCTATCACGCTACATTCATTTTTTGCCTTGCATTCATCTAGGGTTTTTAAGCCGATTTCAATGACGATTTTACATGATTCTGCATTTTTATTAAGGCATTGTTGCGTATGGACTTCCCAAGTCTCTTTGCTGAAATTCTTTGGGTGTTCTGTGCGTATGGAATCTAGTATATTTGCAAAACACACAGAAAATGTAGCCATCACAAAGAATACAAAACGCATAAAACCCCACTTTTGCCGAAATATTCTGTGAAATTTTACATTATTTCTCTATAAAATAAACTTAAAATAAAATATATATGTTTAGTAACTATTTGTTAGCTTTTATAAAACTACATTTTAATCTCGCATAGAATCTTAAGATTCTGTGTTTTATATTTTTAAAGATTTTTTAGTAAATGCTCTAAAACTTTATAAAAGTTATCTTTTGTGGTTTTCTCTAAACGCTCATCTTTTGCATTTTCATCATCTTTTGCCCATAGAATATGCTTTTTAAACGCTGATGATATACCACTACTTTTCTTTTCTAAACCATATTTTTCATAATCTTTTTTGCTGAATAGAGATTCTATCTCTTTAAATTTAGAATCTATTTCGCTAAGTTTAATAATATCTAGCTTATCATAACCCTTTTCTTGCTTTATGCTTTCAATCTCTTTGCTTGCTTCATCGGAATCTACGAGCAAGATAGGATCTTTACATTGTCCCATAAGCTTTTCTAATACAATGGCTTTTTCGCTAGAATCTTTACCTAAACCACATATTGGCAAAAATACAATATCTAACTCTTCATTTCTCTCTTTTTGCAATAAAAGCTTAAAGGCGCTCAAATAGTTGTAATCTGTAATGCCCTCTACAAAAACAAGCCTTACATTCGGTGGATAGAATACATGCATATCTACACCAAATGCCCTTTTAATCTCTAAAAATGTATCTGTATCGCTTGATTGTATGCGTGAAAAGTCATTTTGTATGCTAACGCCTTTTAGCTCTTTGTCTTCACGATTTTTAATGATTCTTACTTCATTTAAAAAGTCAGAATCTATCCAAAATAAATCATGCGTTACAATCACAAAGGTGATCCCATTCTCTTCGCCATATTTGCGTAAAAACTCCGCACACTCTTTCCTTGCCTTAGGCGAGAGATTGTGTGCTGGTTCGTCCATTAGCACAATATCCCCACTTTTTAGAATCTTGCCATTTAAGAGATTAAAATATAGGTTAAAAAACCACTTAAAACCTGTGGATTGCTGCTCTAGGATTAATACATCACGATCGGTTACACCTTCTCCATTAATTTTGTAAGCGGCAAAAGAGATTCTATGCTCTTCTAGTCGTATCTCAAAATCATATCCATTCTTATCATTTTTCCCAAAGAGTTCATTAAACCTTTTTGTTACAATATTCTTAATCCTCTCATTTATGACTCTTTCTTGGTTGCTTAAAAAAGCTGGGGTGGTTTTAGCTTTTTTATACGCATTAAGGACGCTAAACATTGGCTGATTAATCGCATTAAACAAAGATTGGAAAAATCTACTTTCACTAAGCTTATCAAGTGAAACAATTAAATCATCATTCTTAAATTCATCTGTCATATCATTGTAGTTAAAGATTTGGGGTAAAAAGAGAGAATCTTTACTCTCACTTTCTATTGCACTATCTTCAAACACTTCCTCTAGCACTTCATCTACATTTTCATATTTTTTTGTTATTGTAGGATCTTTTATGTTTTTGGGGATTATGAAATCAAATTCTTTCTCCCACATATCATCATCTTCTTTCTTATATTCTGTGCTTACTTTTTGTATAAAATTCTGCATTTCTTTATAGGCTTGTATCATTTTGTCATAATCTTTGCTAGATTTTATATTATTCTTAATAGTTTGCCATTGCTCTCGATATGTATCTTGTATACAACTAAAAATACCATAATCATCAACCTCCAGCTCAAATTCCTCTATAATGTTATTAGCCGATTCTAATAGCTCATTATATGCTTGCTTTATATCATTTTGATATTTTTCCTTAGCTTTAAGAATCTCAACACTATTTGTTTCCATATTTTTTAGCTTTGAATAAATTGCCAATAACTCTTTTTCAGTTTTACTCTCTTTTGCCTTATTAGATAGGTCTAATATCTCTACTTTCTTGGAGTCAAAGTCCTTATTGTCTAATAGGGTCTTTGTGTAGATTCTAATAGCCGCTTTTAAGGTTTCTTTATTATTACAAAACTTATATTGCATCTCGCCATTTTGTTGTTGCATTGTCGCTAAAGTATGAGAGACATATTTTGCCCCCCCCCCCCCCATTGTTTGTCGCTGCTGCTTGTGTATAATCTCTTAGCATAAGATTTAAATCTGGCTCACAAGCTTCATAATTTGAGAAATTAGGGAAGTCATTCTCATTAAATGTAGTTTCATCTTTAAAAGCAAATTTATCTATGGCTCCACTTACATTACTCTTACCCGTGTTATTCTCACCAATAATAGTTACTAAACCGCCATGATGATCGCCCTTATAGCTTGTATTTAGGACTAATTTCTCTAGCTTATCGCTTAAGTTATAATTAGAATCCATTTGACTAACGCCGATATTTTTGAAGTTTTTGATTACCAAAACTCTTTGCTGTGTTTCTTTCTTTGCCATAATATGCTCCTTATAATAAAATTAAAGTTTTAAACCAAGACTTTCATAAAGCTTTAAAAGTGGTTGTAAAAACGCCTTGCTTTCATCGCTCAATGTGTCTTTTTGCAAAAGTTCATAACATGAAATAAAATAGCCAAGTAAGTCATCAAAGCGATTAGATTCTAAAAGCAGGGTAATGAAAGCATCTTTTTGTGCGTTGCCTGTGATTGCCACTCTACCCATTGCCATGCTGCCTTGCAAATCTCTCTCTTTAAGTCTTAAGATATTTTGCGTGATATAGATAAAGACATTTTTCGCGTTGATAAACTCATTTTGCGTAATGTAGTTAAACAATGCGATATAACTAGAATCTAGATTTTCTAACGCATTTGTCTCATAAGATTCTATATGCTTATAGAGTGTAGGGCGTGATATATCTAGCATGTTTGCTAAATCTACAATCTTTATGCCTAACTCCCGCAGGCGATCTCTTAATGTGCTATTTTTATCCATATTATGTCCTTTATGTTTGAAATCTTAGCACGCTTTACATATATTGTCAATATAAATGTAAAATATTTTTACAAAAATAGTAAAAACTTTACATTATTAGCTATCAAGGTTTATTACAATCTGTTTGTATCCATGTAGATTCTATCTCGTTATAGTCTTGTTGTAGGCAAAAATTTAGGCTTTGCTTATTTAAAAGATTTTCAAAAAGTTTTTCATACATGAGTGGATATTGCTGCTTTTTGTGATAGAGAGAATCTATTTGCGTGCTATGTGTAAGGGCTTCATGCCTTAGATATTGAAAATACTCATATTTATGATAAAAAAGTGCTAAAAAATAGAATATAAATATACATAAAGTTGCAAATAAAAGCATTTTTAGGAATGAACGCATACTATAAAATGCCCTTGCATAAAAGTGAATATAAGCTGGTTTTGCGCGGATATACTCTAATGCAAGTAGTTGCAAACATTCTTTCAAAGGCAGATTAAATAGGCTTACAATGTCCTTAAAATCTAGCAATAAATCCGCCTTACCGCTAAAATCACAATAAAAAATCTCACCAAAATCCTCAATCAATGAGTAATAATTCTGCAAGGCTTCTGTGCGGTCTAGCACAATGCTTATGGTTAAAAAGCCCTGTGCGTAATGGCATAAGGCATGTTTGCTAGAATCTTGAAAAATGATGGTGTAGCGTTTTAAATGCGGGTAGAGTGTGAAAAGCGATGAAAACATTTCAAGTGGGTTTAAGCATAGAATCTTGCCTGAATACTTTAGGGCATAAGATTCTAGAAGTTCGCTCTTTATCGCAAAAAGCTGAAAGTTAAAATGTGTTTTGTTTTGATTCTGTAAGAAATATTTGCATTCATAGTTGTAAGGTATTAATCCATTGCTTTTTGCTTTTAGTGGCACGATGGAATCTAGCATATTTGGGCTTTTTAACTCGCTTTTTTCAATGTCAATATTACTTGCTTCTAATGAGTTTAGCGGCAGGATTGTATAATACATTCTCATACTTTTCTTGCGATGAAATATATTTGCTAGTGGGTGTGGCTTTGTGTGATTGCTATTTAATTGATCTAATGTGATATAGGGCTTTTTTAGGGCGTGGAGCAAGGGGATTAGATTTGCTTGAGTTAGATTCTGTGTGGAATGGATTGTATCTTTTGTGCTGGGATTTTTATTTGTTGTTTGTGTGTATTGTGTGGAGTATAAATTTCGTGTTAAATCTGCTTGGGGCTGGGAGTTTAGGGCATGATTTTTGGAATCTAGGTTTTGTGCTACTTGTGCGGATACTGAACTTTGAGACATAGAATTTATAGAATCTAGATTTTGTTTATTGTCATTTTGAGCGTTAAGCAAAAAATCTGTTTTAGATTCTATATTATATGTTTCGCTACGCTCAACATAACAAGGTGGTTTAGAATCTAGATTCTGTGCTGAATTTGGGTGGGCTGCGGGGTTTAGAGCGTAATTTTTAGAATCTAGATTCTGTTGTAGCTCTATGCTAGATATTTCCCTTTCGCTTTGCTCAAGGTCAATATGACAAGCTGTCGTATTGAAATCTAGATTCTGTGTTGATTTACTTATGGAATCTTGCGATTTGCTGACACTAAGGCTAGGTTTTAGATTTTCCCTATTTTGTACCACTACACCCTGCACCCACCCATTTGGACTAGACTCTAAATTCTCTGTTGTTTGCGTGATAGCTGTATTCTGTAATGTGGAATGTATAGAATCTAAACTTTCATTATTATTTAAACTAGCACTCAATCTTAAGTCGTAATTGCTAGATTCTAACTTCTCATTATTATCCTTAGAATCACTTAAGCCTTCGAAACTCATGCTAGATTCTAGACCTGTTTCATTTTGTGCTACATAAGGCTGGATAGATTCTATAGCGTCTCTCTCGTTATTGTAGGCAGTATTACATGCAGATTTTTTATTTGGTGTAGAATTATTAGTATCTAAAGAAGTCTTTAAATGCGGATATAAGTCAATGTAAGTATAAGTAGCAATATGCGTATGCCAAAAGTCCTTAAATGCCCTATACTTGCGTATAATTGCATTCAATACCTGCATTATGCACCCAAAATACACACTTTAAAACTTCAATCTTACACGAAAGTTGTGCCACCATCAATGACGATTGTCTGCCCTGTTAGCCAAGAGCTTTGCGTATTATCACAAAGAAAGAATGCAGCCCCCGCTAAGTCATTTGGCGTTCCCATTCTTTTTAATGGACTTTGTTCTTCAACCTTTGCTTTTACCTCATCATAATCTGGAAAAGCTTTTAGTGCGTCTGTGTCAATAGGTCCGCCACTCACTGCATTTACGCGGATATTAAACTCACCTAAGTCTTGTGCGGCGTATTTTACCATTGTTTCTACCGCATTTTTAGAGTTGCCATGCCCTGCATAGTTTGGCATATAGACAAGATTCCCTGTGGAGCTAAGTGTTACAATATTGCCACCGCCTACTTTTTGCATACGCCTAACCGCCTCTTGTGCGCCAACGACAAAGGCTAACACGGTTGCTGTGTAAATATTATTTAACCCCTTAGGCTTTAAACGCATAAATGGCGCAAACCCACCGACAACACTTCGTCCATAAATAATAGCATTTGATATAAAGAAATCCACTCTATCAAAATCTTTATCAATCTGCTCAAATAGCCCTACATACTGCTCTGGCTCTAATACATTAAGCGGATAATATCTTGCTTTGATTTGATACTTAGATTCTAAATCTTGTGCGATTTTTTGTGCTTCCTCTTCATTCTTATTATAAGTAAAAGCTACATTCACACCCTCTCGTGCAAAGCGATAAAGAATAGCCTTGCCGATACCTCGAGTAGCACCACTTATAACTAGAGTCTTGCCTTTCATGTATTCACTTGTCAGTTGTTCTTTCATTTTTGCACCTCATAATGTTGTAAAGTTTTCTCAAGCAACGCTTTGCATTCCTTGCTTGGCTCACACAATGGCAGTCGATATTCCAAAGTAGGGATAAGCCCCTGCAAAAACATCGCCGCTTTAATCGGGATAGGATTGCTCTCAAAAAACAAAGCTTTATTTATACCATAAAGTTTATTAGAAATAGCTAAACTCTCATCATTTTTTTGCTCTATTGCAAAATGACAAAGGTTAGCAATATCTTGTGGGAAAATATTGCCCGTTACTGATACAACGCCACTTCCACCACTGCATAAAATCCCATAATTAAGCGCATCATCACCACTTAAAACATGGAATCTCTTCTGTGAATCAGCCTCTTGCATATTCATAAGCGAATACACTTTATCAAGCATACCGCTTGCTTCCTTAATTGCATATATATTTTTCACTGATTTAAAAAGCCTTATCGCTGTTTCTACCTCGATATTACAGCCTGTGCGTGATGGGACATTATAAAGCATAATAGGTATATTTACAGAATCTGCTATTGCCTTATAGTGTCTATAAATGCCCTCTTGCGTGGGCTTATTGTAATATGGGGCAACTGATAATATGGCATCTGCACCACACTTTTCTGCAAATTGTGCTAATTCTATGGCTTCAGTCGTATTATTGCTCCCAGCCCCTGCTAATACCTTTATGCCTGTGTTTTTACATGTCTGCACGGCAATTTCTATACACTCTTTATGTTCGCTATGACTCATAGTAGCACTCTCACCAGTTGTGCCTGCTGGCACACATGCGTCCATACCATATTTGATTTGTCGCTTGATAAGATACTCGTAAGTCTGCGTGTCTATCTTTCCATTCTTAAATGGGGTGATTAATGCACTCATCGCACCTAATGGCATATATTCCTCACTTTTCATAGGCAAATAGTCATTATGATACCTAAAAAATGTTAGAGTTTTGTATATTTTTACTTTTTCTTTGTTTTGTATTAGCTTGTGTGATTAAAGATTGTAAAATCATCATAATCATTCAGTGTCCTATTGCTTTAAGACAATTAATAAAGGCAAAGTCAATCTTGAAAGCAATATTTAACACTTTAACTAACTCTGTTTGTCTTACTGCCCAATCTTTTCCATTACGCCATCATCATTAATGGCGACTTCAAACATTTCAGAATCTTGAGGAAAAATTTTGTTCGTTGCTGGTGGGAAATGTCGTGTTAAAATGATTTGATTGCTATCTTTCCAGCTTGATTCTGTCGTGAGTTTTGCAATGCCTAGCATTTTTTCTATCATTTTGCCTTTTTGTGTGTTTTCTGTGCGTAGCTTTTGTAGCTGTGTTGCCATATCTTTTTGCTCTTTTATCTGTCGCAATAAAAGCACATAGAATCCTAGCGTTTTCTTTGTCTCTGCATCAAGCTCAAAGCCTTCCTTTTTACTTCTGTCAATAACAGGTTTTAGATTATCAATGATAGGTTTTAGCTTTTGTGTTTTATCTGCTAATGCCCTGCAAAACGCTACGCGTGCGTTAATATCATCTTTTAGAAGTGAGTCTAGATGAATGATACTTGAGAGTTTTTCTCTATTCTCAAAATTAGCAAAGACATCGAAGCTTATTTGATTTTCATTGCCATTAATCGCTTTTAGATGAAGTTTCTCACAAAATTTAATATGCGTATTAGAATGCAGGTTAGATACCACAATGCTATCGCCTACAATCTTTGCACCTTGTGCATCAAGCACATTAATGCTTCCACCATAGACCTTGCCACTCTCTAGCTTATCGATATCAGCTTCCTTTGCATATAAGATTCCCTTATGGATATTGATACTTGCTTCATCGGCATACATAACTGCACTTTGATGTGTTTGCCCATTAATTGTTAGTTTTTTTGCTTTAATGATGACTTTTTCGCCAACCGTGCCTTTGATATTTACCACTTCAGCTTCAATAATCGCACCATTTTGCACCGCATCTTTTGTCTTGTCTGGGCAGTCAATATCTACTTCTGCCATCTTTTCAACACCGCCCAAAATACTATTTGTGCGACCAACTTGCTGAAAAGTGCCTATATCAATAAGCCTTAATCCAGTCTCTGCAAACTCTACAATACCATGTCTATCTGCTTCGTATTTAACGACTTGACCTTCTTCTACTTTTCTTATGCCATTACCAGCTTCAGGTGGGGCTTTATACCTAAATGTCCCACTTTCAAACTCTTTAGAATCTCCCTTGCCATCTTCATGTTTTGGTGTATTTAAATGCAAGTTTTTCATATCTATAAATTCACCTTGCAAGTTTCTACCAGAAGTAGGTATGGAATCTTTTAAGAAAAAGCCGATAGGATCGCCCTCTGCAACCGCATAAAGTGCGTTTGGCATGGGGCTTTTATAATTTTCTCTACACCATTTCTCTTCTAAAAGATTTGTAAAGCCTTGTTTTTTAATATCTGCTTTTGAGCGTAAGAATATAAATCTTTTCTCTTCCATAATCGTGCATGGTGGCGTAAAATTCTCACTTATAATCTTATCCACACGCATTTTTATCTGCTCTACGCTTGTAATAATAATGTCTTTTTGTATAAGAAATGCGGTGATATAGTCAGCAAGTTGAGCCTTATATTGCTCCCTATCATCGACAAAAAAGCCTTCTTTTAAGATTAAAACAGCTTCTAAATGGCGATAACTAAAAGCAAAATTTAACTTTGAAAAATCATATTCTTTTGGTGTGATTTCAATATCAAATGTTTGATAGATTTCATCACTTGTTTGATTATAAGTTTCTTTAAAAAAGGTTGGGGCTAAAACTTTATCATCTTTTTTTAACATTGTATGTGTATGTGCAACATGAAAGCTACAATCATTAAAACTCAATTCAGAATCAGCACAAAACTGCGTAAGCTCCCTAACCCAATCACGCACACCTTTGAGTTTCTTTTTCGCAAAAAAAGTCATTGCCTTAACCTTAAAATCAAATTTTGTTTGTTACAATAGTTATCCCAAAAAATATTGCATATTCTACTATATTTTTGTAAAGAGTATAAAAAATGTTAGAAAAACATTCAAGCGAAAACATTAAAACGATAGACAACAACAAACAATTTAATAGAAAACAAAACAGGCTTAAACGATTTTTTCTTACCAACGCTTCTGGAATCTTGTGTTCTCGTGTATTTGGATTTTTGCGTGATGCCATTCAAGCAGCAGTGCTTGGGACAAGCATTTATAGTGATATTTTCTTTATTGCCTTTAAGTTTCCAAATATGTTTCGGCGTGTTGTGAGTGAGGGGGCATTTGTGCAAAGCTTTTTACCATTTTTTCTTAGTGCGAAGAAAAAGGGGGCATTTAGTGTGAGTATTTTTTGGATTTTTCTTTTTTTCATTCTCATTTTAAGCATACTTGTTATGTGGTTTGCCCCTTTTATTACAAAGATTCTAGCATTAGGTTATGATGAAGAGAGGATTAATCTTGCTATGCCACTTGTGCGTATCCACTTTTGGTATCTTATATTAATTTTTATTGTAACTTATCTAAGCACACTACTGCAATATAAAAATATCTTTTGGGTCAATGCCTATAATACCGCACTTTTAAATATTGCTATGATTGTGGCTATGCTGCCTTATCAGTTTCAAACGAGTTTAACCGAAAAAGAACTCTTTCAAGCAGTGTATATACTAAGCTATGCGGTCCTTATTGGCGGTGTGTGTCAAATACTCATTCATTTTTATCCGCTTTATAGGGCGGGATTATGGAAGTTGCAGTATATTGGTATGCTTTCACTCAAAAAATGGTATAGAGATTCTAATATGACTATAAGTTTTAGGGGGATAAGATTTGGGCATAAAGATTCTATTGCTTGTCATGTTGAGCGTAGCGAAACATCTAGCATAGATTCCAAAGATTCTACTTTAAACCACGCAAACAATATGGATTCTAAACAGAATCTAGAATCTAGTCAAAACACAAATAGCACCACTGCGGAAGCATCTAAGATTCTAGAATCTACAAAAGTTGAAAGTATAGATTCTAAAAAAAGCATAGATAAAAATTCTGCGGAAGTATCTTTGAGTGATTTTTGTAGTTTTCAAGGTGGAGGCGAAGGGGGTTACCTAAAGGTAAGTGAGCGAGCCTTGAGCGAACAATCCACTAAAAGCACCAAAACAAGGCAAAGCCGCAGTTTCTTTAGTAAAGAGACAACGCAGAATCAAAGATTCTATACAAAAGCAAAACATAATGTCTTACGCTTACTTGCTGACATTAAAGCCTTTTTTAAAGCATTTTTCCCTGCTATGCTTGGGGCTTCTACCGCACAAATTATTGCTATTATTGACTCTAGTCTTATCACACTTTTGCCAAATTCAGATGGAGGCGTTAGCACACTAAACTTTGCAAATAGAATCTTTCAGCTACCTTTAGCCATCTTTGCTATTGCTATCTCTAGTGCATTATTCCCAACCATTGCAAAGGCGATTGAGCGAAAAGATGAAAAGATAGCTTTAGCGAATCTAAAAACAGCTTTTTGGTTTCTATTCATAACGCTTTCTATTTGCACGCTTGGTGGCATTATGTTGAGTAATGAAATCGTATGGCTTTTGTTTGAGCGAAAAAACTTTGTAAGAGAAGATACCCTGCAAGTTGCATGGGCGTTTATCGGCTATATGGCAGGACTCTTAGCCTTTGGCTTAACGCGGATTTTCTCCCTCTGGCTTTATGCGAAAAAGCAACAAGCAAAAGCGGCAAAATACTCTGTCATCGCACTTGCGGTTGGCACGCTGCTTTCTGGAATCTTTATTTTTTTCATGCGATATTTTAGTATTACAGATGGCATACTTTGGGAATTGCGTTATTTTATAGTTGCACTGGCTGGGAGTATCGGTGGTGTTGTGCTTTTTGTTTTCAATATAAAAGCATTTGGGATTCACAATTTTTTAGCTATAATCTCGCATAAAAAATACGCCTTTTACCTACTTTTAGCGCTTGGCGTAACATTTAGTATATTACAAATTTTCAAGCAATTTTTTCACATTACATAACACTAAGGAAGACAATGAAAGTTTATGATTCAAAACATAGAGATAAAATAGATCTTGTTCCGCTTAATTCAAATGAAATACGCATGTATATATGCGGTCCGACGGTCTATGATGATGCGCATTTAGGACATGCTAGAAGTGCTATTAGCTTTGATTTACTCGCAAGATTCTTAGAGACAAAGGGCTATAAAGTCATAGTCGCTAAAAACTTCACAGATATTGATGATAAGCTGATTAATAAATCCTTTCAAACTAAAACTCCACTCAATGAACTAGCAAAGCATTATATCGATAAATACTTGCAAGATATGGAATCTTTAAATGTGAGAAGAGCCCACTTTGAGCCTCGTGCAACAGAGTTTTTAGAATCTATGTCAAATTTTATAGAATCTTTACTGCAAAAAGATATAGCCTATCGTTTGCCTAATGGAGATATTTGCCTTGAAGTGAGTAAAGATAAGAGTTATGGCACATTAAGTAAGCATTTAGATGATACAGATTCAGTGCATAGAGTTGAGGTAGAAGAGGGCAAGAGAGATCAAAGGGACTTTGTATTATGGAAAGCATACAAGGGAGAAAATGATATAGGCTATGAAAGCATACTAGGTAAAGGCAGACCCGGTTGGCATATTGAATGTTCTGCTATGATTGATTCTGTATTAGCATATAAAGACAAGGAATTTTGCATTGATATACATGCTGGTGGGCAGGATTTATTCTTCCCACATCATGAGAATGAAGCCTCACAAACTCGCTGTTTGCATAACAAGGAGCTTGCGAAATATTGGCTACATAATGGCTTTGTTACCATTAATGGTGAGAAAATGAGTAAGAGTCTAGGAAATAGCTTTTTTATAAAAGACGCATTGAAAGTATATCATGGCGAAATACTGCGTAACTATCTCATAGGCACACATTACAGAAGCCCACTGCATTTTAATGAAGAAGATTTATTGCAATCAAAAAAAAGGCTTGATAAAATATATCGCCTTAAAAAAAGGCTTGGTTATGAAAAAGATTCTATACCTAAATTTTTACCATTTTCTAATGACACAGATTCTATAAAAGCAAGTGAATGGGAAGAGTTTTTTAAGCCTTATATGAGTGAGATTCTAAAACAAGCTACAAAAGATTTTAGTGAAAAGTTTTTAGAATCTCTTAGTGATGATTTAAATATCTCACTTGCTTTGAGTGTAATTGAAGAGTTCATAAAAGAGGCAAATGAGCGACTTGACACACAGCCAAAAGATAAAGCCTATAAGATAAAAGCAAAGGCAAATCTAGCATTAATCGACTTTGTGCTAGGACTTGGGACTTTAAGTTATAGCGAATATTTTCAGCTTGGTGTAAGCGATGAAGAAAAGCTAAAGATTGAAACTCTCATAAAAGAGCGACTAGAAGCAAAGGCAGCAAAAGACTTTGTAAAAGCAGATTCTATACGAAATACTCTAGAAAATATGGGTATAGCTATAATGGATAAAAGCAAAGAACACACAGAATGGGAGAAGTTTTAGGTTTTGTTTTTCTAAATTAAGTATTCTGTGAAAAATTCACAAATATTTTTGAGTTTTCATGCAGAATAACAAACATCAGTTTTAATCGTAATGTTTATATAACAGAATCTCTGTTTGCAAAATAAACAAATCAAGGTGGCATTATGAATATTTTTACAAGGTTATTTAAGGTTGGCAAAAAAGTTTAGAATCTGTGGGTTAGATATGATTCTAAGCTTTGCATTGCTTTGTTTAAGTGATTTTAAAGATTCTATAAATTTATACAATATTAATTTTTTAAAAAAGCTTCTAGGATAGAATACGGCTACAACAACCTAAAGGAGAGAAGATGAAAGATATGCTGATATTACAGGCGAGATACAATCAAATGGCGGATAGAGCGATGTTTGCAGTGTTTAATGATATGGTGAAAAATGGCAAAAAAGATTTGCTTTATAAAGATTGCGGCTTGTTTTATAAAAGCATTATTGGCACTGCGGCTCATAGCCTTTGCGGGAGTATTGGGCTGTTTTTGGGGCAATTTAGTGCATTTGCGTGGCAAAAACCAAATAAATTAGAATCTTTACTGCAACATTTGCAGCAAGACTTTACGCTTAAAGATTCATTATTGCAGGATTTAAATGCCCTTCAAACACTTCAAGATGACACAGACACAGCGATGATAGAGCTTATCACAAATATGAGTGATTTTAATAAAGTGGAGACTTTGCATTTGGGGCAAAATCTCTCTTTTAGCAAAACAAGGGCGCATTTAATCCTTGCGTTATTAAATCACGCTACACATCATCGCGGACAGATTGCAGGTGCGCTTGATATACTTGGTGTTGAAAATGATTTTGCCGGAATGCTAGGTATGTAGATTAAATATGTAGGGCAAATGTGGAAAATCAAGTGAGCGTGGGAAATCAAGCAAGTGCGTAGATTCAAGCATACAAAGAAATAGGCTTTGTAAAACCTAACACAAAGCCTAGAATCTCATCGCTTAAACCACTCAAAATATAAGAATCTAGCCTTTCATTTTACTTTCCAAAGTTTTAAAATCTATCCCAAAACTTATACAAATCCATATAGATTCATAAATCACCCCAACTTTTGCCAAACACTTAGAAGCGGGTGTTCTTAACGCAAACCAAGCAATTCTAGCTCACACAAAAAAGTTTTTTGTTTAATCTAATGCTTAAATTTAAATCCCTACCCCCAAATGACTTAACAAGATTCAAGTAAATATGGCGAGTTATTTAACTAAAATTTTATTCCACTCTACTTTGGGATTTTAAGGCAGTTATTTTATACCGCTACAAAAAATAGAGTTTTTGGAATAAAATTTCTTGCTTGTAATTCAACAAAGATTCCTAAAATCTTAGAATCTTAGCCTACAAACACAATACCCCAAAGCCCTAAAACTTCTTCATATTTGCATCTTGTAAAATATCTTGTGCGATGTGTTCTACACCTAAGCTAATCTCTTGCGTCTTATGTGCGGTTTGCGTGTTATGACTTGTTATCTCTTCTAGCTCAACAATACTTTCATTAATATGCTCAATACCCTCCATTTGCACCTTAATGGACTCGCCCATATCATTAATGCTTTGCACAAGCAAATTCACACTTGCCCCTATCTCGCCAAGACTCTTTTGTGTGCGTTCAGCCAAGTTTCTCACTTCATCGGCTACGACTGCAAAGCCCCGCCCGTGCTCCCCTGCCCTTGCTGCTTCAATCGCTGCATTTAGTGCTAAAAGATTAGTTTGATCAGCAATCTCTGCGATAAATCCTAGAATCTTTTTAATATCATCGCCTTGCTGCACCACTTCTTGCGCCTTACTATCAACACCCTGCATAGATTCTGTAATCTCTCTTACCGCATTTGCCGTCTCTTCTAGCGACTTACTTTGCTTCTGTGTGCTTTCACTCATCGCCATTACAGAATCTTCTAGCTCTTTTGCCTTAAGATTTAGCGATTTTGCAAAATCAAGGCTAGTAAAAAGCATTTTGCGTATCTCTTCGCCCAAATACCCCACACCTTCATTCATCGCTTGAAGTTCGCCTTGCAGATTCTGTGCCGACTCACTCTCTTGCTTTTGGAAGTCATTGTCTGCATATCGCTTCAAAATCACAAGCACACGCGAGACATTCTCATCAAGGGAAGTTAGCATTTCATTAAACAGCACGCCAAGCTGGGTTAATTGCGGATTGTTCGCATTTGTCTGTATCTGCAAATGCAAATGCCCCTGCTTGATACTCTCAACCGCTTGAAAAAAGTCTTCCAAACTCTTTGTATCCTTTAAGAGATTCTGCTGAATCGTCTCTACATTTTCATTAATCACTTCTGCCATTTCTTGAAACTCATCGCTGCTGCGGAGTTTCAAAGGATTCACACTTTTTTGCTTGCGATTTAAAAAGTCAAAAAACTCTAGCAAACTCTTTTTAATGCGTCTAATGGGCTTTAGCAAATACGCCAAAATCACATAGAGTGCGACAACGAGAATAAGGGCAAAAATGCCTAGCATAATGAAAATAGGCTTGTTGTTTTGACTAAGCTTATCGGCAATGCGAGATTCTGGGATAATGGAGCAAAGCAGCCATTGCGTTTGAGATTCTACCTTGCAAGTTGCGATATTAGAATCTAGTTTAAAAGTCGGTGTGTCCGCGCTAAAGCTACTTTTTATCGCCTTAGAAAAATCATCACTTTGCAAAATCTTACTCTCATCATTATGGCTGACATAATTGCCATTTTTGTCTATGATGATAATCTCTTGTTCGCTTGTATTCTCATCTTGTGCGTGGATATAGGCATTGAGTGATTTTAGGGCAATATCGCTACTAGCCACACCGATGAATTTACCATTTTCAATCAGTGGGGAAGCAAAGCCAAAAACTGGAATCTTATATGAGTTTTGTATCCACGGCTCACTTAGCACTTCATCTTTAAGTGAATTTTTAGGGATTTGATACCAACTTCTTATGCGGGGGTCATAGCCATCTTGTGGGTATTGGTGTTTGCCATTACCCCGTAGCATTCTCCCGCTAGATTCTATACCGATATAAGTGAGATTAAAATCGCCAGATTCTTGGATAAGGCGGAGATTTTGTGTCATTTGAGATTCATTTAAGCCACTTGCAAGGGCTTCTTTTGCGAGTTTTTGAATTAACCGCTTTTTCTCATCAATATAGACATCTATGAGATTTTCTAATTGCGTTACTTGCTTTTCTTGCGTCTCATACTCAATGAGTGTAATGGTCTTTTGTGCGTTAAAATACACAAACCACGCCAAAATGCTAAAACTCACAAGCACCATTAAAGTCGTGCTAATTGATACCTTTGCGTTGATTCCTAGTTTTGTCATTGAGTAGCCTTTTATATTATGATAAACAAGTAAGCGTAAATATCATACACAAAAAAACAAAAAGTTGTCTTTTTTATAGCATAAAAGCATTGTAAATATGTATTTTGTGTATTTTATGCACTATATATTGTATATTGCAATGCAGGTTTATTATGCCATTTTATTGTTTGATAAGGAAAGCTTGCGTTGATAATCTGACAAAATAGCAACGCAATCATAAATAAGGATAAATGCCATGACAACATGGCGAAAAGTGAAGTTAGATAATAAATCTAGAATCTATACATATAACGCGCAACAAATGAGAAAGTCTCTTTTGAATAATATTCGTTTTTATCGCCATCACTATAAAGATATGTGCCAGTATGTGCCTCTATAAATGGAATCTTACCAAGCACTTCTATCACATGCTCATTTTGAGTCCAACGCACACCAATATTTAATGCCATATCAAATGCTAGTGAGTTTTGATTACTAGAGCTACCCCACCAATACCATGAGTTTAGCCAATACACACCGCCTAATTGCAAACCAGCTATAACGCCTAGATTCCCATCAGCAACATTTGTAATGTTATATATCACATCAGCACCAACTCCAAATTGCATAACATAGAAATTAGCCCCCACTAAAGAGTGCATAACCACGCGCACCCAAACTATTACTAAACCAATATTCATAACCACCAAGCACACCATACGCTGCAGTTGTATAGTTGTATTTAGAAATATTTCTATTATATGGATTGTTCCAATGATACTCATTTTTCTGTTGCAAAAGCGAAGTCCCAGCCTGCAAACCAACAAAACCACCACTTTTTTCCTCTTTTAATCCATCGGCATAAGCCATACTAGAAATAAGTGCCAATGATAAAACACTTGTCTTTATACTCTTTTTAAATCCCATGATTTCTCCTTAAAATTTGTAATGAAGTTGGCATTCTACAAAAAAAA
>NZ_JMKW01000014.1 GCF_000686565.1 Helicobacter bilis ATCC 51630 | reverse complement strand
TCTAGACTAAAACCACAAATCGCCCTTGTAGCAAGGCTAAGGGAGCTAGATACTATGCTAGAAAAAGGACTAGAGAAAGGGAAGCTATGCTAGAGATTTTATATTATATTTTTATATTTCCAGTAGAACAGGTGCTTGAGTGGGCTTTATTTACACTTTTTAAGGCAACTAAGAATTATGGCATAAGCATTATTTTACTCTCTCTTATAATGCAGCTTTTTATGCTAAAACTCACTTTTTACTTTGATAAAAAAGTGGCTTCCTTTGGAGTGTTAAAAGCACAATGTGATAGTAAGATTAAAGAGTTTAAAAGAGTATTTAAAGGTGCAGAACTGCAAAGCTATATCCGCACACTCTATAAGCAAAGGCATTTTCACCCCATTTTTGCCTTATTTGGCTTAGGGGGATTAGCATTACAAATTCCATTTTTTATTGCAATGATTCATTTAGTAGAGAATGCGGAGTATTTGCAAAGTGTCCGCTTTCTATGGATAGATGATTTAAGCAAACCAGATTCTATTATGTTATTTGGTTTAAGTATCCATATACTGCCTTTACTTATGACTATTTTTACTTTAATCAATGTCTTTTATAGCTCAAAAGAGCTAGGTGCGAGAGTGCAAGGGAGTTTGATTGCCTTATTATTCTTGGTGCTACTTTATAGTATGCCGAGTGCGTTAGTATTATATTGGACTTGTAATATGGCGTTTGCGTTGTTTAAAGAGATATTTAAGCAATGTAGAAATAAAAGGCATTCAGTATTGAGCGATAAATCAGGGAGTGCTTCGCCTTACTCACTGCGGTGTATGTCCAATACGCCTCATTCGCAAGACTTGCACAACCCTAATTTCTCATCTCAATCCTTAGAATGCCGAGACTCTAACACTAGAATTGTGGATTCTCAAAATACAGAATCTAAGCTAGATTCTAAAACTGCAAATCCAAGCCAAAACCCTAAAAACACACAATCCACAAAACTACAAGGAAAATTTAAGACTCTATTATTTAACATTTTCACCCCATACACCGCCCTAGATTCTAAAGCCTATACAAATTATCGCAATATTAGCATTCTAGCTATTCTTAATATCTGCTTTATAATATGTGTCTTTAGCCCTTATGCTATTTATAGCAGTGATGTCTCTCAATTTGACACAAGCCAAACATATCAAACACTAGCAGTTTTATTTGGTGCATTCCTTTGTTCTAGCTTTATGGTTATCTATATTACAAGCTTTTTTTATAAAACACGACTTTTTAAGTTTGGTGTATATGTTGCAAGCATATTATTTCTTATCGGGGTCATCAATACATTTATTTTTGTAGGTGATTATGGGGCTATGGATCATTTTGTCTTACAAAAACCAGAGTTTAATAATCCAAATAATCTTTTATATGCCTTGTGTGCTTTTATAGCAAGTGTAGCGATTGTGTATTTTTGTTTTAAATGGCTGAAGAGTATTTTTAGTGTTAGTCTCATTAGTCTTTGTGTGCTAAGTGTTATATCTTTCTTTAATATTATGGAAGCAAATAAAACTTATATAGTCCCAAAAAGCCTTGTTGCAGAGGATAACAATCTGCAACCTTATGAAAAAGAATTATTCTCTTACTCTAAGACTGAAAAGAATATCATAGTTATGGTGCTTGATGCATTCAGTGGCTCACATATGCATCCACTCTTAGAGCAATTCCCAGAGTTTAAAACACAGCTTGATGGCTTTGTGCTATTTGATAACGCTATATCTACGACAAACTCTACTATTCATAGTATTGCTACGCTTATCGGCGGGGAGCATTATGCTGTATATAATATGAATGCCAGAAAAGATAATCTTGATGATAGTATCACTGAAGCCTTTGGTGTTATAGGTGATACTTTTGTAAAGAACGGCTATGATGTGGGGTATTTTATGGGGGAATCGGCCAAAGCAGCCAAATACATACAGGCTTATAATCAAAATATTTTTGTAACACAAAATGGATATGCCTATATCGACTATTATCTTACACACCACCCGGAAGACACAATTGCTTTCAAACTTGCAAATGAAGGTAATGCAGCGATATATAAACGCTTATTAAGTTATGGGACATTTCGTTTTAGTCCAGAAGCATTGCGTTCTAAAATATATAACAATGGAAAATGGTTCCGATATAAGGGGTTGGGCTACAGAATCATGGACCCAAACGTTAGAGGATCGTTAGGATATACTTCATCAATGTATGCTTTTACCCATTTGCACAATACAGAATCTAAAAAGCCAACTTTTAAATACTTGCATACATGTATTACTCATCCCCCATATGCCATGTATTACAATGGAAAAAAATGCTTATTTCAAGGACCAAAAAATCAACTTGCCAACAAAACGGCATGGCATGACCATCCACATAAAGAAACAATGTCATATAGCTATCAAGGCGAACGAGACTTCTTCTTCAAACATTATGATTCTGAAGCATGCGCATTAAATTATCTCGATTATCTTATACAATGGCTTAAAGATAATGCAATTTACAATAACACGCAGATACTTATCGTAAGCGATCATGGATCACCAGATAGTATGGGAATACCACGCTTTATAATAGAAAAAAATGGGCGACCCGAAACCATATTTTTATTTAAAGATTTTAATACAAGCGGAGAGTTAAAAGTAGATTCTAGACTTATGGCAAATTATGATATTTCAAGCATTTTTTGCGAAAATCTTCCTAATGGTTGTCCTAATGTGCCAAAGAATATACTTAAAAATTATCCAAACAATAGAAAAATTATTACTGCAACCCCGATTACAAGCGATCTAAAAAAAACACAAAAAAACGAATGGATTATTGACCATTATTTCCAAGTCAAAGGTAATATTTATGATGAAAATAGTTGGCAAGATATCACAGAAGAAGTTAAAGATGACACATTAAAGATTGATGGGATAAAGCATTAACAATTGTCTAATAAGAAGATAGTAAAATACCCAGAAAGGATAAAATATGGACAAAACATATTGGCGTGAATTTTATAGTGGGCACAAAATCGGTGTAGAACCATCACTTTTTGCAAAATTTGTGTATAAAAACTATTTGTTAGAATCCATAAATTGTGATACTAATAAACGCACAAAATCTAATACCCCATCTCTTCTTGAGCTAGGTTGTGGTAATGGGCGAGATAGTCTCTATTTTGCAAATAATGGCATAGATACAACCGCCATAGATCAAGTGCAAGAAGAGATTGCATTTTTAAATGATTATGTAGAAACGCAGCAAGATTCTAAACAAAGCCACACAGAATCCACACAAGAAGCGGAGCAAAGATCAGATTCACAAAACAATCCCCACTTTCTATGCGGGGATTTTACACAATTAGATTCCTTTAGTTTTCAACAACAATTTGATTGTATCTACTCTCGTTTTACCCTGCATTTTGTCAATAAAGCTCAACAAGATAAAACCTTGGCAGATTGCCTTAAATATTGTAAAGAGGGTGGAATCCTAGCTATTGAAGTGAGAGGCGAGAAAAATAGCCTTTGTGGCAAGGGTAAGGCGGTAGAAGGTGAGACAAACGCATTTATTTATGATAATCACTACCGCAGATTCTTAAACTTCACTCAAACATTGCAAGAGATTGAAACCTTGCGTTTTAGCTCAAATAACGCAATGCAAGAAACAATAAATCAAAAAGCAGATGATACAAGCAACACTCAAGCAGATACCCATACAATAACTATGGGGGGGGGGGGGTAATATGCTTATTGTGTATTGTTTTAAAACTCTTTACGCAATGGAAAACAAAGGCTTTGCACCATTTAATGGTGAAGATGACTACTTTATCCGCATTATCGCAAGAAAGGAGCGCTTTAAGTTTTAGTGTTGTTTCTGTTCTTTGTAAAATCTACTCAAGGAGCAGACAATGAAACCTCCAATAATCTATGTCGCTATGGCGGCAGATTTAATCCACCCCGGACATATCAATATCCTAAAAATCGCAAGAGAACTCGCAGATTCTTTAGAATCTAGCGAGGGCAAAAAGGGCGAAGTCGTGCTAGGGCTTTTGACCGATAAGGCAATAGCCTCATATAAGCGACTACCCTATATGAACTACGACCAACGCTATGAAGTCATTAGCCATTTAAAAGAGATTGATAGAGTTATCCCGCAAGATACATTGAGTTATGAGGGCAATATCCGCTCCTTAAAGCCTCGCTATGTAATCCACGGCGATGATTGGAAAAGTGGCACACAGAGTAAAACGCGTCAAAATGTCATTGATACCTTGCAAGAGCTAAATTGCGGTGAGCTTATAGAGCCTAGCTACATAGAGGGCATAATCTCCACACAGCTAAACCTTGATGCAAGGGCGATTGGTATCAGCACAAATGCTAGACTTTCGCTTTTACGCCGACTTGTGAATGCAAAAACCCCACTTAGAATCTGCGAGACACACTCCGCCATATCTGCCCTTATCGCACAAAATGCTTGTGTAGAATCTAGCGGTAAAAAGCTAGAGTTTGATGGCTTTTGGAGTTCTAGCCTTACAGATAGCACAAGCAGGGGTAAGCCAGACATTGAAGCAGTGGAGCTAACAAGCCGCTAAACACCATTAATGAAATCTTTGAAGTAACCTCTAAACCTTTAATCTATGATGCTGACACAGGCGGTAAGATTGAACATTTTGTCTTTTCGGTGAGAAGTTTGGAGCGAACAGGCGTGTCTGCTGTCATCATTGAAGATAAAACGGGCTTAAAGAAAAACTCACTTTTAGGCAATGATGTAGAGCAAACCCAAGAAGACATTGAAGTCTTTTGCGACAAGATTAGAGCGGGGAAAAACGCACAGATTACACAAGACTTTATGATTATCGCGCGCATTGAATCTTTGATACTAGACAAAGGGCAAGAAGACGCACTGAAGCGGACTTTTGCCTACATTAACGCTGGGGCAGATGGCATAATGATACATTCACGCCAAAAAAGCCCTGATGAAGTGTTAGCTTTTCTCAAAGCCTTTAGAGAGAAAGATTCTAAAACGCCTGTGGTAGTCGTGCCTACAAGCTTTAATGAAATCACTGCAAAAGAGCTAGGCGAAGCAGGGGCAAACATTATTATCTATGCTAATCACTTGCTTAGGGCTTCATTTGTAGCGATGCAAAAGGTCGCACAAGGGATTTTGGAGTTTGATAGAAGCAAGGAGATGGAATCTTCTTGTATGAGTGTGAAGGAGATTCTTTCACTCATTCCGGGGACAATATAATGTTTTTGCGTTTTGGCAATTCAGCTTGTGGCACTATTTCGGCGGAGTCTTCAAAAATCGCTCAATCACTTACTTCAAGTAAGCTCAATCGCGATTTTTTCGACAACCACCAAACTAGCACTCACAATCTTAGAATTGCTGGGAGTTTGCATTGAAACACTTCATTCTGAGATAGCAAAACCATACTGCTAGAATGTGGAGTTGAGGTTTGCGGATTTTTGAAAAACACTTAAAAATACTTCCGCAAAATGTGTTTTTAGGTATTTTAGTCATTACACTTAAAGGAAAACTATGTTAGACACGCAGGAATTTGGTGATTATTTGCAGAGTGTGGGATTAAGGGATTTTGTCGGTGTGCCTTGCTCATATCTTGCACCGCTTATTAATTATGCGATTAATAGTGAGCGGTTTATTATGAGTAATAATGAGGGGGATGCGGTAGCGATTGCAAGTGGGATAAGCTTGTGCCGACTAATTCATAGCAATTCGTCTTTGGGTAGTCATAGCGGCGATTTTGTGGATTTTAGGGTGAGCGACACGATTGCGAACGCAGACTCTATGTCTAGCTCCCCCTTAAAATCCACAAAAAGCCCCAATAGCAATACTGCACTCGTGCGAAGCACTAGTCCAAACTTGCAAAATACTAGAATTGTGGATTCTGCCATTGCGGAGTCTCAAGTGGATTCTAGGCTTTGTCATACTGAGCAAAGCGAAGTATCTACAAGCCTAGAATCTCAAGCCGATTCTAATAACACAGAATCTAAACCAGATTCTAAACCCACCCAACCTGCAAACAAAAAGCCTACACGGCTAGAAGCCTTGGAAGTTCTGCATACTCTAGCAAAAGATTCTAAAGCCTTGCTGTTTGCTACCACAGGTAAATGTGGCAGGGAACTATATGAAATAGAGGATAGTCCAAATCAGCTTTATATGGTAGGCTCTATGGGCTGTGTGAGTTCTCTCTCACTTGGCATTGCGTTAAAAAGCAGACAAAAAGTCATTGCCATAGATGGTGATTCTGCCCTGCTTATGCGGCTTGGTGCATTAAGCACAAATGCGTATTACACAAAGGATAGGGATAATTTTTGCCATATTTTACTAGATAATGAAAGCCACGATAGCACAGGTGGGCAGTTTAATCTCTCACCTTTTGTGGATTTTAGCAGTATTGCTAAGTCGTGTGGGTATGGGAATGTGTATATAGCGGAGAGTTTAGAAGAGTTTGAGTTGCATATTAAAGCGTTTTTGAATGCAGGGCATTCAGTATTGAGCGAAGCTTACGGGAGTAGCGAAAAATCGCTGCAGTCATTTATGTCTAATAAACTCCCTTGCGATTTTTCTCACAACCCACAAGCTTCATCTCAATCCTTAGAATGCCAAGACTCTATTTATTGTTATGCTGAGCGTGAGCTAGTATCTCAAATTTTAGATTCCAATCCTGCCGAATCTAGAAGAGCAAACTTAGCCCAAAATATCACAAAGATTTTTAGCAACATTATCATCTATGATTCTGTAAATCCAAATCCGCAGCTAGAATCCTTACAAAGTGCAAAGGCAAAGATTCAAGGGCGTTATGATGTGGTTATTGCCCTTGGTGGTGGGAGTGTGCTTGATAGTGCAAAGTTTTTTGCCCTGCAAAATGAGATTGTAGTAAATAATGGGGGTTTGGAGATTGTGGGCGAGGCAAAGGCAATGCCACTTTTTGCTTGTCCTAGCACGGCTGGAACAGGCAGTGAGCTGACACAATGGGCGACTATTTGGGATAAAGGGGCAAATGTCAAATACTCTTTATCGCATAAATGCTTATATCCACAAATAGCATTTTATGATATTTCTCTTTTGCTATCCTTGCCTTTAAATCTTAGCATTCATACCACGCTTGATAGCCTATCTCACGCAATAGAATCTATTTGGAATAAAAATGCAAACCCCATCTCTACGCAATATGCAAAGGCGGCTATTGAGCTGATTTTAGAGAATCTGCCACCATTATATGAAATGCTAACTTTGGATTCTAAGCAGATTTTAGAAGCTACAACAATTGCTTGTCATACTGAGCCTTTAGGCGAAGTATCTAACAATATAGAATCTAAACAAGATTTTTCGCCTACGGCTCAAAATGATAGGACTACAAAAAACGCAAACAGCACCACCACTGCGGAAGGATTTTTAGATAATTTCAAGGGGTGTGTAGATTTGAGTGCGAGAAGCTACCTTAAGGGTAGTGCCCAAGCACGAAAATCAAATTCAAGCACACACAGCACACCTGCGGAAGTATCTTTAAGTGATTTTCTAAAGAAACTTCGTTTTCAGGGTTGTGAAGCTTTTTGCGCGGAGACTAGCCATAAGGGCTGTCGCACAAGCAAAAAGCAAATCTCCCTGAAAAACACTAAAGAGACAACGCAGATTAGAAGAAATCTAGCCCTTGCTTGTATGTACGCTGCCCTTAGCTTTTCAAACACACAAACCGCCCTAGCTCACGCCATAAGCTATCCTATCACAATGCGTTTTGGTGTGCCACACGGCTTGGCGTGTAGCTTTACTCTGCCGATTTTGCTTGATTGTATCAGTGATAAAAACGCAGATTTTATCCTACGCCCTTATAAACAAAGGATTAAAAATCTTTTTAAAACACTTCATATCTCAAGCAATCCGCGTGATTATGGACTAGATTCTACAATGATAGAAGATATTTTTAACTCACTGAATGCTAGGGCAAAAAATGGACTGCTTGATGTGGCAAAGGCAAAGAAAAGAATGCTTAGTTTGCTTTGGTAATGATTTTACTGACTAGCGGAATGAAGCGATGCAAAATTAACGCAGCGTTTAATCCAAGTTCTTGCGCTTGTAATAGGTAAATATCTATATGCAAGCTTGGATAAAGCAAGAGAAAAGTGCATACATATGTAGCTTTAATATTGCATATTACAGTAAGACATTGCATAGGAAATTCACAGCTATAAAAAGCTACACATATAGCAACCATTTGCAAGGCTAGGGCACATAAATAAAAAAGAATTGAGCTTTAAATACTTACAAATCAAGATAGGGTTAAGGCAAAAAACAAAAGATAGACCAAATCTATAAATAGTAGGGATAAAGCAGATAATGCAAACAAATTTTTTAATAAGTGGATAGACAATAAATAAATAAGAACCAATAACAACCAAGCAAAGCAACATTAAACGGCAAAGAAAAACAATGCTTACATAGATTTTTTAATCCATTGCACGATACGCCTAGAATCTCATAGTTAAACATAAAATATTTTTTTAACAATAGGCAAAATCTTGAGAAGATTCATAAAAGCATAAATCTTTTTATTGTGCAAACTCTTTGTGATTATGATGTGTAAAACTTCTGTTTTTGGGGAGGGGCGTTCTTCTGCGAGAATATCAAGATTCATTATTGTTGTATTATTGTTCCTATTTAGTGTCTAGTATTTGTCATCTTATTATCCTAACCATATTTGCTGCAATTGGATTCTCTTGTGTTCCTTGTATTCTGTCTTCCTTTATTATATGGTATTTTTAGAATCTTCTCTTAGAATCTCACTCACCCTTACTCTCCCCCAACACCAGCACAGATTCTATTAAATCATCAATATCCCCATCTAGCACACCATCGGTATCGCTTGTAGCGTAATTGCTCCGCAAGTCCTTTACCTGCTGGTAGGGGGCTAGGACATAGCTACGGATTTGATGTCCCCAGCCTATCTCGCTTTTTTCGGCATTTGCCACGCCCTCACTTTGTTTCAACCGCTCTAGCTCATAGAGTTTGCTCTGCAGCATTTTCATAGCTGTTGCCTTATTTTTATGCTGACTGCGATCATTTTGACACTGCACGACTATGCCTGTTGGAAAGTGCGTTATGCGGATAGCAGATTCTGTCTTATTCACGTGCTGTCCGCCTGCACCACTGGCACGATAGGTATCAATGCGAATGTCCTTATCCAAAATCTCAATATCTATGTCTTCACTGAGTTCCGGGCTTACCTGCACGCTAGCAAAGCTTGTGTGTCGCTTGGCATTGGCATCAAAGGGCGAGATTCTAACCAGCCTATGCACGCCATTTTCGCTTTTGGCATACCCATAGGCATTCTCACCTTTGATGATAAACGCCGCCCCCTTAATGCCTGCCTCTTCGCCATCTTGATAGTCTAGCAACTCCACTTTAAAGCCTTTGCGCTCACTCCAGCGCAAATACATACGATAGAGCATACTTGCCCAATCTTGCGATTCTGTCCCACCGGCTCCGGGCTGAATGGTAATAATGGCATTTGATGAGTCAAACTCCCCACTTAGCATAACCTCAATTTCTACCTTTTGTATGTGGCTTTGCAGGGATTCTACATTTTCAAACAACAGCTCCAAAGTGCTAGAATCCCCCTCGCTCTCTGCTATCTCAAATAGCTCTTTTGCGTCATCTAGCTCGGCTTTCATCTCCGTATAAGTGTGTAAAATCCGCTCACATTTTCGCTTTTCCTTTGTGATTTCCCCTGCCTTTTTTGCGTCATTCCAAAACTCTTGGTGCGATTCTAATGCGTTAATCTCATCTAATCGCTTTTGCAGGGAATCTGGGTTTAGAATCTTTGCGATATTTTGCGCCTTATTTTGCAGAGTTTTTAACAACTCGCCATATTCATAAGAATCCATTGTGTGCCTTTATCATGCTTGGAATTATAAAAAATTCATTATTATAACAAAAGAATGTCTAGCGTGAAACAAGCATATAGCAATCTTAGTCCTTTGGGGGTTGCTAAATTGCCATAAAATCAAGAATAGACTCTTAATATAAACTTTTAATCTTATAGTTACGCCTAAAATTCATAACCGCTTTGTAACATAAGCAAGTAAAAATCTTGGTATTTGTAAGACTGCAACGATTTGCCCAAGAAAGTGTCTTCATATAATCGCAAATTTCTATATCTGCTTTAATCCTTTTGGTATGGACAATGTTAATCCTCGCATTAAGGAGCTAGATTCTAAAATGGGATATAATTCTCATGAAACGATTCGAAACAAAAAAGTATTTACAAATAATATAAGTTGCAATTGTCTAAAAATTTATTTATAAGAAGCAGATGATGAATAAACCTTACGGAGTTGTGCAGGGTGCGTATCCCCACTGATATTATTGCTGATGAATGTGTAGAGATTTTATGCAACATCTGCTCCATTACTTTTATACAGATTGCTTTATAAAAGTAATGCATTGGACTTTAAAAAATAGGATTTTACAGATATGCTTCTTGGCATTACAAAATAGTTAGGCATTGTGATTTGTTGCTAAGTTTTGCTGTATTTACATTGTCCCCATGAGAAGTTTTATCAAGCAAAAAAATTTCTTATAAAATTTTAGATTCTGTATTTCTAATACAAGAATACTACACAAAACATAAATATATGCAAATATTATTCTTAGGTATGTTAAGCGTATTCTTTGGTATTTTGGGTTTTTCAATATTTTTATTGGTTTTCTTGAGGTTTTTTGCCCCCCCCCCCCCATCCACACACTCTACACGGATAATAATCAGAATCCCTATGCGGATTTCACGCTACTACATTTTCTCTTAGATTATATACTATTGGAAATGATGAGAGCTTGTTATTGTGAAGTTTATTATTCATAATCCTTGCCTCCACTAAAAATACAGTAGCTTATGTGTTGCACTTGCGATAATAGAAATCTTGTCAAACACAGAATATTTAGGTTTGCAAAATAGAGAATTTTATTTTACATAAGAATATTTTGGGTGGTAGTTATGATGAAAAGTTACAGTAATTTTCAATGATGTTAAACTTATATACTAACCCTAGCCTAGCACACTTACCTAAAGAAGACCATATCACAGTGCTAAGCTCTAAAACTGCAATTGTAAATGAGCAAGTCTATAACGAAATAAGCTTTATCTAACATAAAAGATAACGAAGAAATCTATATAACAGCAGAGAAAGACTATATGGAGTCTATCATTAACAACTTCTCTCAAGGCGTTCAAAATAGTAAAGATTGCAATCAATTTGGTATAGGCTTTTGTGTTTTTGGGCGAAACAATAAAGATGTCTTTTTTTGAATATTATTGCACAGAAAATGGAGAGATTAAAAAAAGAAATTGCAAAAGCGATTGATAAGAACTCGCCATATGTAGGATTTGCTAAAAGTTATAAAGGCAGATTGATATTGATAATAATGGTGTGCTAGAAGATGTAATTCTTACAGCAAGAGACTTTTAATGTGTTTTGGATATTTAAAAATGGCAAGTTATTTGAAGATAAAAATCTATTTATCAATAATTTAGATATTGCAGTATTACTTCTGTATATGCACCTTTTTGTGTAAAAATAATCGTGCATGATTGTCCTAATGTTTCATTTCTATATAGAATCCATAGTTGTTTAAAGTCTTTATTTTTTGTGTTATCTTTTTGCCAAAGTGTTGTTATATTGCCTTTATCGCTTTGTATAATCTCATTTTTTAGTGGCAAATTTTTAGCAATAAAGTCTAAAAATTTTAACTTTTTTAAGGCAATAAGACTTTGCTCTATATCTTTATTGTAGATAAAATATTTTCTAGCCCCACTACTCTCATCGCATGTAAATGGCAGGTCAGCAATCTTTTCCCCCTTAAATCGTCCATTCTCCAATGCCCCAAAGACAAGGCTTCTATCTGGTGGATATTCACAAAAATCAATATATGAAAACCCTGTTATAGAATCTTTTTTTAACTTAAAAGATTCTAATTTCTGTGCCATAGCTTCCTTAAAAAATGGCTCAAACTCTTTGATTATCTCTTGTGCTTGTTTTGTGCTTAACTCTTGTCTCATTAATTCTTGTGCATTTAAGCTGCTTAACATTGCACACAAAAATAATATCAAACTTTTCATACATATCCTTTAGAATCTATTTATAAAACACGCTACCCCATACATATTTTAGCGTCTTAAATCCTGCTTTTTGTGCTGCTTCAAGCACGACTTTTGCCTTTGCATAAGTTGTGATAATACATGGGGTTTTTGTAATGTTATAGAGTGTTTGAAAATATTTTGCATCCCATAGCTCTTTATTATGGGCTTGACTAAAAGCGTCTTGAAATACAATATCAAAAAAGCCAACACTAAAGCTTGATAGAATCTTAAGGGCATCGCCATGCAAATAATAAAGTGTTTGTGTGTTATTTTGATAGAGTGAATGCGTGTGAAGTGTATGTAAGATTGTTTTGCTTTGCGGGATATTATGATATGGAAAATTATAAAGTTCTTGTAAGAAATAGTCTTTTTCTGGTGAGTAAATCTCGCATGTTTGAAAGTATTTTAAACTAAGCATGGCATTATAACCAAGTCCAAAGCAAATATCTAGTATGCGTAATGGGCGAGTGAGATTCTGTGTTTGTATAGATTCTGTAAGGGTTTTTAGAATGTGTTGCAGTGGAGTTAAATCTGTGTTGATTTTATAGTATTTTTGTATGGAATCCACTTGTTTTAAAAAGGATTTTCCTGTGTTTTCATCACAAAAACTACCATGTTGCTGAAAGAATAAAGCAGGATAAATATGCTTTAATAGCGTTTCGCTATAAGCCCCAAGACTTTTTGAATGATAGCTTTGCTTATAAGTGGCGTTATAGACACTAAAGCTTTTATCTACGCCCTGAATTATATTATTATAAATTGCCATAAGTTAGAATCCGAGCATTTTAATATAAAGTTTCAATTTAAAGTCTTAACTAGAAGTTTGAATACGGGGTAAAAAAACCCTTCCAGCCAGGGACCAATGGCACACAAACATTGCAAGTGCTCTGCTATGTTCCCATCCTGAAGCGTTGCTCACAATGTCTATTGCATAGGGCTAACCAGAAAGGCGATCGCCATTATATCTCATTTTATTTTAAAACATGCTTAAAATTAGCACAACGCATCTTTTGCATCAGTATATGCGATACCAAAGGCATCACTCACACCTTTATAAGTGCATTTACCATTGTAGGTATTAAGCCCTTCTAAGATTCCGCTATCTTTTAATGCTGCTTCTTTTACACCTAGTTTTGCTATGCTTAAGCCAAAGTTAAGTGTAGAATCTGTTAAAGCCAAAGTTGCCGTTTTTGCCACAGCCCCGGGCATATTTGCCACACAATAATGCAAGATTCCATCAACATCAAACACGGGATCATTATGAGTTGTAGGTTTTGAAGTCTCAAAGCAACCGCCTTGATCGATTGCTACATCTGTAAGGATTGCTCCTGTTTTCATACATTGCAAATCATCTTTTTTTACAAGTTTTGGTGCTTTTGCACCCGGTATTAATACCGCACCAATCACCGCATCAGAATCTGCGATACTAGTAAGCAAATTAGCACGAGAGCTAAAAAGCGTGTGAATCCGCATATTAAACATTTGATCCACATACGCAAGCCTAGCCGTATCAATATCAAGTATCGTTACATCTGCACCAATTCCCACTGCAAGTTGTGCTGCATTTAATCCCACTACACCAGCACCAATAATTGTGACTTTGCCTTTTGGAGTGCCTGGAATCCCACTAAGAAGCACTCCATTGCCGCCAAAAGTTTTTTGAATATATTTTGCAGATTCTATAACTGCAAGTCGTCCAGCAATAGAACTCATAGGTGCTAAACAAGGCAATACGTTACGCACCTTAATCGTCTCGTATGCCACTGCATTAATCTTTTTTTCAAGCAACATATCAGTTAACTTTCGATCAGCAGCTAAATGTAAATAAGTGAAAAGTGTTTGTCCTTCTCTGAAATAGCTGTATTCGCTTTCAATAGGTTCTTTTACTTTTATAATCATATCGCTTTGCTTAAATAAAGTTTCTTTATCGACAATCTCAGCACCAGCCCTATGATACTCTTCATCGCTAAAACCAATCGCACTCCCAGCATCATGTTCAATAAAGATTTTGTGCCCAGCTTCTTTATATTCATGCACATTTGATGGCGTTAAACCAACGCGATATTCATGCACTTTAATTTCCTTTGGACAGCCAATAACCATAATGTCTCCTTAAAAAAGTATATATGTTGTATCCCTATAGCAACATTTTGCAACTATACACTTTGTCAATATATAGGGTTACTTTAGAGAATATAAGTCATCACAATAAACAAATACAATATAGACTATAAATTGAATGAATAAATAATTATATGTTACATTATGTAAAAAATATAGTCTTGCGGATATGTATTTTTATATCATTTTGAAACATAATTTGTAATTGCAAAATTTACCTTTAGAATCTACACGACAAAGATTTTTGCAAAGTCATTTAGATTCTCAATAAAAAGTGTGCTTTGCAAGATACAATGGAACATGGGATAATAAGCCCTTAATCCTGATTTATTATTATGTATAAAAGAAACTCAATATAACTTACTTGATATTTGTATAATATTTATTCATATTTCCAACCACACAACATAAAGGATACAAAACCTATTCACTCACCCCAAAGGCTTCGTGTATATCCACTTTGCTTTCAAATGTATAGCCTAGAAGTGAAGTCTTTTGACAATGCAGCATTAATCGCTTTGCTTTTATTAAGCTTGTTTTATTATAGATAATATCGCCTATGATTGGGTGTTTAATGCTTTTTAGATGGATTCGTATTTGATGGGTTCTACCTGTTGGAATCTGCACGGATACAAGCGTGGTATGCGTAAAGGTTTGCAAGGGTGTAACTATGCTTTGTGCGTTCAAGCCTTCGTTATCAATATGGCTTTTTGCTTTAGAATCTTTTTGTGTGCTAATCTTTTTTTCAATATTTATTTCTTCATAGAGTTTGCCCTCAATTAAGGCAAAATACATTTTTTCTACTTCTTTTTGCTTGAAAGCTTGGATTGCTTTTTGTCGCATTTTTTCATTTTTTGCAAGTAGGATTACCCCGCTTGTGTCTTTATCAAGGCGATTTATAAGCTTATAATGCGGATAGGTTTTAAGCAAACTATAGCTTTCAATCCCCACACTTTTATCAAGGGCTAGTATATCATCATCTTCAAATATCACAACACAAGGTGTAGTAAGCACCTCAAACTTTGTATTAAGTGGCAGTAAAGTCCTTGCGATAAGTAGCCTTTTACCTTTAATGCTTACCCTACCTGAATCAATTAAATCTTTTGCTTTATTTGTAGATATATTGCGTTGCAGGGCAAGTAGTTTATAGGCTTTTTCGCCTTGCTCTGTTCGCATGGGCTTTTTTGTGAGTATTTTTTGTGTTTTAGTTGTTGCATCTCTTTTAGCATGAGTTTTGTTTTTAGGTGCTTTTTTACGCTCCATAGTTCTCCTTATTTAGAATCTAGTTTTAGCCAAGCGGTTTTACTTCAAGGAAGCTCCACCAATACCACACAGAAAATAGCGTAACACACACAATGCCAACAAGGCTTAATAAAAAGCCAAAGCGTATCATATCCCATGCCTTAATTCCCCCTTGTGCAAAGACTATGGCATTAGGCGGTGTGCTAATAGGAATCATAAATGAAAAACTCGCACAAATAGTTACCACAAGCATAAGCAACACGCGAGAAGTATCACTCAAAAACGGCTGTGTGGCGACTTCTATAATAGGCAAAAGTATGGCGATTAAAGCCGTAGTTGATAAAAATCCAGTCGCTATAATAGAAAACACACAAGCAAAAAAGATAAAAGCAATGAAAGGCAGACCATCAAAACGCGCAAAAAATGAGGTAAATGCCCCGCCAAGCTCTGCTTGTGAAAACGCAGTAGCAATACAGAATCCAGCACCAAATAAAAAGATAATCTCATAAGGTATAGACTTTGTATCGTCCCAATCTAAAAAGCCAATTTTAGGGATAAACATCATTAAGCCAAAGGCAAGTAAAATGACATTTTCATTAAAGCCAAGCCCATTATAAAATGGTCGTATCGGCGAGTTTAAAAGCAATATCACAAGTAAAGCAGCAATAAAAACTAAAAGTCTTTTATGCGTACCATTTATATGGATAGAATCAAATAGGCTAAGATTAAGGGGCTCTTCACTCACACCATAAGACAGAATCTTTATCATCATAAATAGCATTAAAAATGTAAGGGGTGCCATCATAAAAATCCAAGTTGTAAAGCTGATGCCGCTTAAACCTTGAGATTCTAAAAAGCCAAGATAAATGAGATTGGGCGGACTGCCAATGGGCGTAGTAATGCCGCTAATACTTGCCCCAAAGGCTACGGCTAGTAAAAACCTTGTGCGTAAAATTTTATTATCTGTAATTGACATAGCAACAGGGAGTAATAATAGGGCAACAGTGGAGTTTGATAACGCTGTCCCAAGTGCCACAGAAGCCACACCTAAGGCGGATATAACGCCCTTTGTATTCTTTGGGAATCTTGCTAAAAACCATTTTGCTATCACTCTGTGTAGCCCTATCTTCTCTGTCGCGGTTGCTATCATAAAGCCACCTAAAAAGAGATAAATGATAGGATTAGCATAGTTTGCAGTGGCACTTTTTGTATCAAGTATGCCGAAGCTTGGGAATAAAATGATAGGAAGCAAGGATACAACGCCCATAGGCAATGCCTTATTCGTCCAAAGTGTTACAAGTAAGCCCATAATGCCTATAAGCGTTGAAACTTTCAAGGTTGCATGTAAATAGAAATATGCAAAGCAAAACACAATCGCACCTATAATAAGAGCTAAACCAACGCCAAGCAGGACGCCTAGAATCTTTTCTTGTTGTGTTGTGCTTATAGAATCTGTGTTATGTGTTTGGTTGCTTTGTTGTGATGAAATTTCTGTGTTATTTGTAGATTCTAAAGTTTTAGAATCTAGCTTTTTGTCATATTGAGCCGTAGGCGAAATATCTTCTTTAGATTCCATATGAGATACTTCGCCTAAAGGCTTAGTATGACAAATATTAGAATCTAGCTTCTCTCTATCCCTTGTGCTTGTATTTTGCATAAAACCCCTTTATAAGACTAAAAGCAAGATTATAACAAAAAAGTATCGATTACAAAAGTCCTAGATATCATTTACATGTTATTAATGAGTAAGGTTTTAGGCTAGATTCTAAACTAACCATAAGTCAAAAGCAAAGCAGTGATAGCATATATAAAATACAAAATACCATCAAGCATTTTAATACGCCATGAATAAATCGGTATCAATAAATAGCTAATAAAAAGCACAAAGCCTAGCGATAAAAGCATATAAATATCACGCAAATGCACCACATAAAGCACAATATAAGCAGCAATAATAAAAAGCGTATTGACAAGCAAGTATTTTAAACGCAACATGACAACACAAAAATGCAAAATCACAGCGACAAATAAAAAGCCATTTTCAAAAAATGGATTATTTGCTAAAGATTCTGGAAAACCCAAGTTAAAAACAGAAACAATAAAGATATATAGCCCACTCATAATTAAAGCGATAAAAAGACTGACAAAAAGCCATGAAGTCTGCCCTGCGGTTGCACTATCCATGCCACTTTTTTCAAGGCTATGCTTTAGGGGTGTATAGAGTGGGATACCGCCTTGTTCTTCATTCTTTTCTTTTTTATTTTTCTTTTTAATAGACATATTATTCTCTATTTAAGAATCTATTTCATACCAAAAGATACGACCTTTTTCAAACCATCACTCACACTCATTGACGACTTTTTCAGCTTATCTTTATGAATCCTTAATAAAAGCCCAGAAGTAGGTGGTGTAAGCGGACAAAATACCCAAAAATACTCCCCCTCTTCTTTTGTGATAAATCCTAGAATCTCCCCTTCACCAATCGTTACATAAGCAACGCCCAAATATTTATCCTTTGAGCTGCCACCTATCATGCTGACTAGATCTTTAATCGTATAATACACACTTCCCATAACAGGAATCTTAGATAGCACCCACTCCCCAAGCTTCACAAAAATGGCATTTTGACGCTTCTCAAATTTATATCCAATATAAAGGATAATCGCAAACATGACTAAGAGTAAGCCAATGCTTACAACAATGCTAGGAAGTGTTGTATCAAGATTCTCATTTGCTATCTTTTTAACAATAAAATGCACCATATCAAGTATGAGAATCCATATACCCTCCAAAATCCCAAATAAAAAGAAAAGTAGCCACACTACAACTGCAAATGGCAAAATCACCATTATGCCTTTACCCAAGATTCTAAATATTGCGTTCATATATTCCCTTTATGTATTATTTTTTTGTATTATAGGCTCTGCTTTGAGGCTTAAAGTATTAAAATCGACACCAATTATTTGAATCTGTATAACTTCATGTGTGTTTATAACGCAATCCTTACAATCAATCTCAACGCTACAATAGCCAACTTTATGCAAAGGAAAACCATAGGCGACACTCTTTCTCACCATAAAGACTAAGGCTTCATCACTAAAGGGCAATAAGCTTTGTGCGTATCGAAGCATTTTTAAGCGTTTATAATACGATTCTATAGAATCAAACTGCACTTCTCTCTTGTTGATATGGGCTAATATAGTCTTTGCTTCACGCATAATGTATTGTAATATTTTTGTGTTATTTTGTAAATGTGCTGTGATTAAGCGATGGATTAAAAGATCACTATAACGGCGAATAGGCGAAGTAAAATGCGTATAAAATGGGAATCCTAATCCAAAATGCCCGATACTATTACTCATATAGTTTGCTTTAGCAAAATGCCTTACAATGCAAAAATCAGCGATATGCCTTTTATGCTTTTTTATCGCCTCTTTTTGTAAAGCTTGTAGGGTAGTGAGCATACTATTGTGTTTTTTATTGCGTTTAGATTCTATGCTTTTAGGGCGTATATTCATATCTGCTAATATATTTAAAAGCTTATAAAAGTCCCTTTTATTTGGCTCTGCATGATTGCGATAGATTCCATGTTTTATGCTGTGTAGATACATTGCACTTGCTTGATTTGCAAGTAGCATTGCTTCTTCTACAATAGTGTGAGAAATATCTTTAGAATCTATTGTTATAGAATCTAGCCCTTCATCACTATCTACTTGCAAGGAAAAATCCCTTAATGCTAAATCGATCCCATTTTGCATACGCTTTTTGTATAATAAAACTGCAAGTTTTGAAAAAGCAAGTAAAGACTCTTCAATGGCTTGATTATTTATGGGTTTAGTTTCTAAACTTGATTCTAATGATATTTTGGGTGGGTGCAAGGTGTGGGGTGCAAAGGGGCTTTTAGAATCTTTTTTAGATTCTAGCCTTAAGTTTTGTTTTGTGTTTGTAGTGTTAGATTCTAAGTCTTTTTTAGATTCTAAAGTAAGGGATTTTTCGCTTTTCCTTAAAATGACATGGTCATTTGTTGTGTCTAGTGTTGTCATGTTGGTATCACTTGTCATGTTGAATGCGTAGCATGAAACATCTATTGTAGAATCTTGTTTTGTGTTTGTAGCATGATTTTTAGAATCTTGTATAAAATCTAGCTTACCCTCTTGTAAGCCCATAGCTTGTTTAAACATAAATTTAAGGCTAGAATCTAATCTAGATTCTAAAAAATGGCTGACTTGCTTATAATTGAGTGAAGCATGAGAGCAAATCACTGCTTTAAAGATTTGAGAATGCAGGACTTTTACATTTCTTTTATGTAGTTTTAAAGCCCAAACTAATGCTAGTCTCTTTTCATCTTGCTTTAAGGAACAAGCTTGAGAACTAAGCTGTGGTGGCAACATGGGAAAGACTTTATTTGGAAAATACAGACTAAAAGCCCTATCCCTTGCCTCTTTATCTAAAGTGCTATCCAGAGAGACATAGCTGCTTACATCAGCGATTGCTACATACAAAATGCTATGTTTAGAATCATAATAAATCGCGTCATCATGATCTTTTGCATTCACAGGGTCAATCGTGCAAAAAGGCAAATGTGTCAAATCATAGCGGAGTGTATTATCTAGTTGCTTTTTTATATGATTTTTAGGCAATGGTATAGATTCTGTATTCATAAAGCTTTTTGCCATATTTTCTGCTTCATTCAAGGCTTTTTGGCTAAAGTCTTTTGGTGTGTAGTCGTTGATATAAAGGGCTATTTCTCTATCTAAACTGCCTTGTGTGAGATTCCCTAAAACTTCTGTTATTTCATTATTTTCATTGACTGCTATGAGTGTAAATTTTGGCAGGGCTTTTAGGGCTTTTTGTGTGGCTTTTACAGGCAGTATCATGCGAGTATTAAGGGCTTGTGCTACTATTCTTTTTTTGCGTTCTGTAATCATGCAAATATGTCTTGTTACTGCATTAGATTCTGTTGTTTTATGTTTTTTAGAATCTTGTTTTATGTGGCTTGTGTGTTGATTATTTGCATAATATAGATTCTTATTCATTATCATGTTTAACCCATGTTTATAGTGTAATTCTAACTGCATGACTTTTCTATAATCATTTTTTGGAATCTCTTGATATTTTTTAGAATCTTTTTTTATTCTAATAAGCAGTAAATCATGTATTTGCAATGGCTTTTTTGAAGTGAGTGTAACATAATAGATATAAGGATTTGTTCGTATAGAATCTTTTCTTATAGAATCTTTTTGGGCTTGAAGTCTCTTATAAGATATGCTAAAAAAGGCTTCTGTTAGCATGAGTTTATAGGAAGTGTCTGTATGTGGGATTTTCTCTAGTTTTGTAACTACCATAAATTTTACATTTTTTGGTAGAAAATAATATTCACCTTTTGTAGATATAAGTTTATTTTTACATTCGTTTAAAAATGATTGTATAGGGCTACCTATCTTAATAGGCGTTTTGCTTAAAGCATGAAAAAGTGCGAGTTTCTCTGCATATTTTGTGCCATTTTTTATTGACAATTTACGCACTCCATGCTTCTATCAACGACATCATCGGCTTCTTTGCTTTGAGAGCGTAAGTAATAAGTAGATTTTAGTCCCAAACTCCATGCAAGCATATAGATTTCATGTAGCTGCTTTCCGCTTACAGAATCAAGTCGTATAAAGATATTTAGGCTTTGCCCTTGGTCTATCCACTTTTGACGCACGGCTGCTGCACGCACAAGGTCATGTTGATTAATAGAATAGGCTGATGGATAGAAGTTTATTGTTTCTAGTGTGAGATTAGGCACAACACTTTTTATCATTCCGCTTAGATTCTCTTCGTGCCATATTTGTTTATAAATAGGCTCAATAGTCTGTGTCGTCCCAACAAGTATGCTAATAGAACTTGTAGGTGCGATAGCCATTAAATAGCCATTTCTAATGCCCTCACTCTTCACTAAATTCCTTAAAGATTCCCAATCATAGTGAAAACTTCTCTCAACAATGGCTTTTGCTTTCTCGTTTGCCTTATCAATAGGGAAAATCCCCTTACTCCAGTTTGAGCCTTCATAAGTAGGATATGCCCCCCTTTCTTTTGCTAACATTGCACTTGCTTTAATCGCATTGTAGCTAATCGCCTCCATAATGCTATCAATAAGGCTAAAGTGTGCTTCACTCCCCCATAAGACAAGCTTACTTGCAAGAAGTTCAGCTTCTCCCATAACGCCCAAACCTATCGCACGATTTGCCATATTTGTTACTTTCACTTTGCGACTTGGATAGAAGTTTAAGTCAATCACATTATCAAGCATGCGAACCGCAATAGGCACAATCCGCTCAATATCTTCATGCGTATGAATCTTGCTAAGATTAATACTCGCAAGGTTACACACAGCAGTTTGCCCGCCTGTCTGCACTCTTTGTGTGTTAAATATCTTTTTGCCTTTGAGTGAATCTATACTTGTTAGCTTATTTGCCCTTTTTGTTACACCGCTATCTACAACTACTTCTTCATTCTCTTCAAAATAGATTCTCTCTCCATCATCAAACTCTACTTCAACTCTATAATGACTTGGCTCTGTATTTTGAAAAATCTCTGTGCAAAGATTACTACTGCGGATAATGCCGCTATGTGCGTTTGGATTAGCCCTATTTGCACTATCTTTAAAGCATAAAAATGGAAGTCCTGTCTCAAAATAGCTATTTAGAATCTTTTTCCATAAATCTTTTGCAGGCATACTTGATACGACCATATTAGGCATTTTCTCTAACTCTTCATAGCGACTTTTAAACTCATCTCCATAAAGATTAGTAAGCTCCCTGCAAGTATATGGATCAAAGAAACTCCACTGCAAATCTTGCAATACTCTCTCCATAAATAAATCACAAATCCATAAGGCAGGGAATAAATCATGCGTTCTTCTTCTCTCTTCACCGCTATTTTTACGCAGCTCGATAAACTCTGTTACATCATTATGCCATATCTCAATATATGTTGCTATCGCACCTTTTCTTGTGCCAAGCTGATCTACGGCGATAGCTATATCATTTGTGATTTTTAAGAATGGGATAATCCCACCCGCTGCATTCTTATGCCCATCAATAAAGCTGCCAATAGTCCTTACTTGTGAGAAATCCCAGCCAATACCACCGCCATATTTACTAAGTAATGCCATCTCTTTGTATGAATCAAAGATTCCCTCAATATTATCAGGTGTGCTACCAATATAGCATGAGCTTAATTGATGTCTTGTAGTCCTTGCATTTGAGAGTGTCGGCGTAGCACACATAACCTCAAAGTTTGATAAAGCATCATAAAATTTTATCGCCCATTCATTGCAATCCTTTTCATTCTGTGCCAAAAACATAGCTATTGCCATAAACATGTGTTGAGGTAACTCAATTGGCTTTCCATTAGAATCTTTTAGCAAGTATCTATCATAAAGCGTTTTTATACCTAGATAATTAAACTGCAAATCCCTATCAGCTACAATCTTAGAATCTAATAAGTCTAAATCAAACTTTTCTTTCAATCCCTTTAAGAGTTTGCCCTCTCTCTCTCCAACCTCAAAATACTCACGCAAATGCCTATATCCAGTAAAACGACTCACACGATGATACAAATCATATAAAAAAAGCCTAGCCGCAACAAAAGTCCAATTAGGACTAGCCACATCGATTTTATCCACCGCAGTTTTTATAAGCGTATCTTGTATTCTCTCTGTTGTTATGCCATCATAAAACTGCAATTTCGCATCAACTTCAAGCTCACTTTGACTCGTCCCGCTTAGCCCCTCTACTGCACTTGAAGTATGCTTTTGAATCTTTGTAATGTCAAGCTCTTCCATTGAGCCATTTCTTTTTATTACACATTTTGTCTGCATAGCTTCCCCTTATATACTTCTTACAATCTCATCTAAAGACATGCGAAGTCGTTTGCTTTGTGGCATATTGCGGTATCCAAGACATAAAAGCAGGCTTACTTGCTCTTTAAAGCTATCCATTTCTAAAACAGATTCTAAAGCCTTCTTATCAAAGCCCTCAATCATACATGAATCAATCCCAAGGAATGCCGCATGATTCATCATCGTAGTCGCCATAATATAGGCTTGATGCCCACTCCATAGCCCTAGCTTCTCAATATCTGCTGTATAGCCTAATGTCTCTAGCTTTCTTTGTCCATAACGCTCATTTGCATAATGCTTGATTTCTTCTTGTGTCTTTAATCGGCGAGAAAATTTATTGATAATATAATTTGTATGTGGCAGCATATCAGCTTTTAATGAAGTATAAATGATGACACAAGAAGCATCAACGATTTGATTTTGTCCCCAACATGCCTCTTTTACTCTCTCTCTCATCTCATTAGATTCTACAAGTATCATGCGTGTAGGCTCTAGCCCAAAAGAACTCGGTGCAAGCCTACCAGATTCTAAAATCGCTTGAAACTCATCATTTGGAATCTTTTTTGTCTTATCAAAAATCTTACAAGCAAAACGCAATCGCATCGCCTGTAAAAAAGCATCATTCTTCATAATTTCATGTTTCATAGTTAAACCTTTTGTGTGGAAGTAAAAAAGGCGTATTGTATCTAAAAAATCCTTTATAAAGTTTTAAAAATAAATTTTATAGGTTGTAGCCAAATATCCTAATACTTATATAATATAGCACTAAGTTCTATCTCATTTTATCTTAATTTGATACTTATAGTAACATTTTTTAATATTTTTTACACAAAATCACAAAAAAACCTTGAAAATCCTTTTTTTTTGTAGAATGCGGTTACAAACTTTTAAAGGAAAAGGACTTACTTATGAAAAAATACTTAGTTTCAGCGGTGCTTGCTAGCACACTTAGCTTCAGTGCATTGAATGCAGCAGAGGAAAACAATGGTGCGTTTTTAGGTTTAAATCTTGGTGGTATGATTACTGGGCAAATGAGTGGTGGCGTATCTTTAAACTCTTCAGTTGCAGTTGGTTTAAAAGGTGGTTATCAGGCATTTTTCTACGATAGAATTGGGGCTAGATTCTATCTTTCTGGTATCGGTGCGTTTGGTTTAATAGCTATTCCAGCTGGTGGTGCTGGCACCAATGCGAGTATGAATGTAAATCTTAGCGTTATGGCTGACTTAAACGGCGACATGCTATTTGACTTTGTAAGCGATGATGACTTTACAACTGGTATGTATTTTGGTTTCTTTGGTGGTGCGCTTATTAATACGCCTATCTATGTGCCTGCTGGTATGACAAGAGGTAATACAACCGTTGGCACAACTGCTGGTATCAATATCGGCTCAAGAACAACCGTGAAAGCTCACCATGAGTTTGATATCGGTGCAAAAGTAGGTGCAGCATTCAACATGGATGGCAAGACAACAAGCGTTGGTGCAGCAATCTATGTAGGCTCATCTTATTCATATAAATTCTAATCTTAGTTATACTCTAAGGTGTAATGCGGGATAACCTAAAGGCTTTTATCCCGTTTTGTATTAAATGTATTTTCAAAGTTAGATAACTTTTGACTTTGGATAGCTTATTTTTATAGGCTATCTTACTTCTTTTTGCTTCGTATCTTTAAACAGATTTAAATCTCAATTTTATAACGCTTTTTGCACTCCAACATTATGTAGAATTATTTTAGCATATGTTCGATCTGAAGTCTGTTTGGATTCTAAAGTCTTAGGGGCCATACAGAACGAGTTGGATTCTTTTGCAAACTCTTGTTCTACACTTATAGTTATCAAAGCCATTTAATAACACTTATAAAGAGTCCAATAGATAAAGCGATTATAGCTTTTTATTTCATGGAGATTTTAATATGTGATATTATGATTGAATGGTAGAATCTCATTTTATTCTCTTATGGCTTTTGTAAGATTTCTGTCTTTTTTTTGTAAAGCCTTATCTGCAAATAAGTGCATTAAGTCATGTTTGTTCGCCTATATCTATTATATCAAAATTAACACACCAAGTGATTATGCATTTAATTGACGAATAAGTTGTTAAAGAATGATTCTAGAGAGTTTAATAGGCAAGAAGTATAAACCAACAAGGGTTTCCTCATGATGCCAAGTGAGCTTTGTTAATATCCTAAAGGCACAAGAGAAAGGTTATTAACTTTTTTAAAGAAAGACATAAATAATGTAGTCTCTAGATCCTATACAAGCAATGAAATGCCAAATGGATAAGCTTAGAGTATTTTGAGATTTCTGCTTTAATGGGAGACAGAGAAAGAATGTGTGTTAAATATTGCTATCCAACACACAAGATTAGCTAATACATTGCTTGTTGCTTACATGTAAGCAACAAGTTTTTACTCAACAAATTCAATGATAGCCAATGTAGAAGCATCACCTCTTCTAATGCCACTTCTTTGAATACGAGTATAGCCACCATTTCTTGCAGAAAACTTAGGAGCTATTTCTGTAATCAATTTTTTAGTTGCCTTCTTATTTTGCAATTCAGCAAATACATATCTATGTGTATTAAAGTCCGCATTCTTTGACGCAGTAACAAGCTTTTCAATATAGCTTTGTAACTCTTTTGCTTTAAATACACCTGTTTCTATTCTACCATGCTCAATAAGGGCGATGCTTAGATTCTTTAACAACGCCTTTCTATGAGAAGAAGTCCTGCCTAATTTCCTATAACCATGTTTATGTCGCATATTATTCCTTTTAATTTTGTCCTTTTAATTTTGCCAAACGCTTACTTAAAGTCGTAGCTAATTCATGTGGTAAATCCGCACCAACCGCATAGCCAACTTCATTTAGCTTTGCTGTAATCTCATCAAATGAGCGTTTGCCTAAATTTTTAATATTCTTTAAATCACTCTCATTCATCAGCGCTAATTCACCGATGTATTTGATATTTGACTTCTGCAAACAATTGCTTGGTCGATGCTCTAAGTTGAGTATCTCAACACTTGATAACAATACCTTTAACTCTGGGCTATCATCATTTAAACGACCATTGCCTGTTGGCACATCACTAAGTTCCGCACCAAACACACTCATTTGAGAGTGCATAATAGCAACTGCTTCTTTGAAAGCTTCCATAGGCTCAATTTGCCCATTTGTTTCTACTTCAAATACAATCTTTTCAAAGTTGGGATTACTTTCATGTAGGACATTCTCAATGTCATACACAGCCCTTTTTACCGGCGTAAAGTCAGCATCAAGCGGTATATACTCACTACCTATTTCTTCACGGATAGTCTCACTTGCTACAAATCCTAAACCTTTATGTATTAAAATAGAGAATTTAAGCTTTGCATCACTATTAATATTTGCTAAATGTGAATCTGTGCTTAATACCGTGATATTTTCATTGCTTAAATGCTCACCACGCAATTCCATTGGACCATTAAACTCATAATGCAACTCAAATTTTTCGTGTTGTTGCATATCTTCATTTACTTTGAATTTCAAGTTTTTAATATTCACAATGAACGGCGCTACATCTTCAGCAACTCCACGCACAGTATCAAACTCATGTCGGACACCCTCAATCTTTATGCCTATTGGCGCATATCCCACAGAGCTTGATAATAGCAATCTGCGGACAGGATGAGCTATCGTAACAGCATAATGGGGTTCAAACGGATATGCGTGTAATCGAATGTGATTTGGCGCAATTTCTTCTATCTCAAGTTTTTCTGGAATATATGGTCTTACCTTTATACTTTTCATACTAAACCACCTTATGTATTATTTTGAGTATAGCTCAACGATTAAACGCTCCTCTATTGGAATCTCAACTTCGCTTCTTTCTGGATTGCGTGTAAAAATACCAAACTTTTTATCCTTATCAATATCAACCCAAGGCACAATACCAATTTGGTCAGTAAGATCAAGAGAACGCACAATCTGCACATTGTTTTTACTTTTTTCTCTTACTTCAACTTTTTGCCCTTGCTTGATTTGAAAAGATGGAATATCTACTCGTTTGCCATCAACTAAGATATGCCCATGTGTTACAAGCTGTCTTGCAAATCTTCTTGTAGTCGCAAAGCCCATTCTATACACAACATTATCAAGGCGTAACTCAAGCAATCGAATGAGATTCTCACCTGTGTTTCCTTCTTGTCTATTTGCTTCTTTAAAAATAGAGCGGAATTGCTTTTCACTAATGCCATACATAAATTTTGCTTTTTGCTTTTCGCGTAATTGCAAACCATAATCAGATATTTTACCTCTTCTCATGCCATGCTGTCCGGGACCATAATCCCTTTTTTCACGCGCACTTTTACCAGCTAGTCTTCTCTCACCTTTTAGTGCAAGAGAAACGCCTAGTCGTCTTTCAATCTTTTCTACAGGTCCTCTATATCTTGCCATGCAACACTCCCTTATACTCTTCTTCTTTTAGGCGGACGACAACCATTATGTGGCAATGGCGTTACATCCTTTATCCATAACACTTTAATACCTTCAATCGCACCAACACTTTTTACAGCAGTTTCACGACCACTACCCGGACCTTGCACTTTAATGCCAACTTCTTTAATGCCATGTTCTTTTGCTTTAGATAAAGCAGATTCTACAGCTTGTTGTGCAGCATAAGGCGTAGATTTTTTACTACCTTTAAAGCCCAATCCACCAGCAGTAGCCCAGCACAAAACATTACCCATTTCATCAGTAACTGTTACATTTGTATTGTTAAATGAAGCAGCAATACACACAATCCCGCGAGCAATATTCTTTTTTACCACTCTTTTTTTAACATTTGTTTGTTTTTTTGCCATACGCTACTCCTTATTTGCTACCAACGGTTTTCTTCTTACCTTTTCTTGTGCGAGCATTATTTTTTGTTGTTTGCCCACGCACAGGTAAGCCTTTTCTGTGTCTTAAACCACGATAACTGCCTAAATCCATAAGAGCCTTGATATCCATTGTTACTTTTTTGCGTAAATCACCCTCAACCATATAACTTTCTTGAATCTTTTTTGAGATTTTTGAAATATCATCTTCGCTGAGATCATGAACTCGCTTATCAAAAGAAATATTTACAGCATTCAAAATATCTCTTGAGCTCTTAAGCCCAATACCATAGATATAGGTGAGTGCATATTCTACTCGTTTCTTTTTTGGCAAATCTACACCAGCAATTCTAGCCATTTTTTATCCTTGTCTTTGTTTATGTTTTGGATTCGCACAAATTACACGAATCACACCTTTGCGTTTAATGACTTTGCATTTATCGCACATTTTTTTGACCGATGGTCGAACTTTCATAATGGACTCCTAAAAAATACGGATTTAACCCAATTTTTTGGATTAAGCCGATGATTATATCTAATAATGGTAAATATGAAAAAATATCATGAGTTTCAAATATTAAAACTTAAAATATTTTTCTTGCGTAATCTCAACAACTCAAATATATAAAAAATGAATACTGCAAATTAGCACAATTAACAAATGCTATTGTTTCATTCTACAACTACAACTCTTTGTGCGTAATAGCCAACAATATTTAACAATAAGCTTAGAACAATAAGCATAAAAATTGCATAGGTAAAGCTATGATATGTATCATGGAGTTTTCCAATAATCCATGGACAAAGAGAAGCCATAAGGTAGCCTATACCTTGCGACATGGCTGAGAGTTTAGTCGCTATGAATACATTTGCACTTTTGCTTGAAATAAAAAGTAAAGCGACACTAAAAACACCACCTAGTGGAATACCAATCAAAACAGAAGCGAGTATAACCGACCATACTTCATGTGAAATAAGTAGCAAAAAATAGCTTACCGCATAAAGCATACAAATGACAACAATAAAAACATTTCGCATTTTTTGACGCAGAGAGTGCAACCATAATGGAATGATAAATGAGAGTGGAATAATAACGCATTGTGTGAGTGTCATAATGCGAGAAATAAAATCCTTTTCAAAGCCAAAGTCAATCAGCAAACTTGGATACCATGCAAAAAAGCTGTATGCCATCGCACTTTGTAAGCCCATGAATAGAGTGATTTTCCATGCGTTTATATTTGCAAATAGTGAGTTTATCTTTGCGTAGCTTTGCTTTGGGCGAAAGATTCTGCGATTTTTGATTTGCGGTAGATAGCTTATAAACGCAAGAATGGCTAATATGACCCAGCAACTAAACGCTAAAGGTAGTGGTAAAACATGTGTCAATGGGAGTATAGCGATTATCCCTAATGCAGCGGAAATATTTAACACTAAGCTATAGATTCCCATAATCTTTGGAATCTCTCTGGGAAACTTTGCCTTTACAAAGCTCGGCAATAAAACATTTGCTATAGCGATACCAGAACCCATGATTGCCGTGCCGACAAATAAGGCTGTGTTGCCCCCAACACAACGCAATATTTCACCAAGAATTATACACAAAAGTCCAAAAAACATTGCCCTTACAGGCTGAAATACTGCAACCAAAAATGAAACTATTCCAAATGCTAGTAATGGTAGTGAAGTTAATAATCCAACTTGTGCTGAGCTAAGTCCGTAGTAGTCTTGAAGTAAATTTGCAATTGGACCAGCTGAAGTAATGGGCGCACGCAAATTTATGCTGATAAGTATAATTGGCAAAAGATTAATAAAATAAATCTTTTTACGAGACATCTTATTGCCTTTTATTATTTGCGTAATTTAAATAAGCGGTTTCTATGCGTCATTCTTTATGCTGTGTGCTTAATGACTACAACCGCAGCTACCTCCGCCACCGCCACAGCAGCCACCTCCACCATGTCCATGACCGCCACCGCTAGAGCAACCACAGCCACCCCCCATACTTGCTATAATCTCATCATCAGTAGCCTCTCTTACATTTAGCACTTCAACCCTAAAATCTAAAGTTTTTCCCGCTAATGGATGGTTATAATCAATAAGCACAGAAGTATCGTTAAAATCCGCAACAATGACTTGCACAGGCATACCATTTTCAGCTTGACCAAATAAAGTCATACCTTTTTCTAACTCAATATCTCCAAATTGTTCTCTGCCAACTTCTTGCATAAGCTCTGGATTACGCACACCATAAGCAAGTTCAGGTTCAACGCTAAATTCTAGCTTATCACCTACTTTTGCGTTTTTTATGTGTTGCTCCAAACCCTCAATGACTTGAGATTGCCCGACAATAAATTCAAGCGGTTTGTTATCCTTGCTACTATCAATTGTCTGCTTTGTTTGAGAATCAAGCACTTCATAATTAATTGACACAACATTGTTATTTTCTATCATAATGTATCTCCTATTTTGATAAAATATCTTGGGCTTTACGACCTTGTTCGCTTTCGGGGAACAAGGCAACCAAGGTTTGCAAAAATTTTCTATAATTATCTGAATCATTTAGATATTTAAATGACCATGCGGTATGCCATAGCAAAATCGGCATGTAACTCGCCTTACTATCAAGACTAGCGCTTGTCTTGTAATAAGGCAATGCCTCGTTATACTCTTTTCTTGCATAGTATATCTCACCGATATAATAACTTGATTCTGCTACTGCAAATTTCTGATCGATAAGATATTCAAAATAAGCCTTCGCTTCTTCATTGCGTTTTTTACGCAAAAGATTCTTTGCTTCACTCAGATTCTTGCTATTGTCGGGTGAAAAATTATACGCTTGTTTTGGCATATTATTGCTTGTTTGCATAGAATCTATGACTGGCTGATTTTGGATACCTTGTATATTATTTTGTAATGCTAAGGCTTGCTCACTCAATACTTGGATTTGTTTTATAATCTCATCGTTTGCTTGCAAAAAAGCTTCTGACAATTTATCAATTTTTTGGTTAATCTGCTCAATATTTTTTGTATTTGCTTCAACTTGGGCTTTCAAATTTTTAACAAGCTCTGCTTGAGATTTTTGCGACATTTGATAAGAATCTACAATATCTTGAATATTTTGGATTTTATCTATCTGATTCTTAATTGTAATGCTATCTTGTCTTGAAGTCGCGCTCATACCTTCATAAACGGTTTTTAATCCATCAACCGCTTGTTCTAGATTCACAATTTTATTTTGAAAATCACCAATAACAGAACGAGTAAAATCTGCAATATCTTTAAGGTCTCGCATATCCTTTTTTGTAGCACCACTTTGCAACTCAAATGCCGAAGGTTCGGCATAGAGTAATACAGATAATGAAGCAAATGCTAACAAAGACTTCTTAAATCTCATTGCAAAAACCCTAGCCAAGTTGTTACTTTTATTACTTCTCAACTATATCTGTGCGTCTATTTTTCGCATAGCACTCAGCAGTTTTTTCTCTACACACAGGTTTATGCATACCATAAGAGATTGTTGAGAACATATTTCTTGGTAGCCCCTGTAATACAAGCGCATCACGCACTGATATGGCTCTCTTTAGTCCTAATGCTGTGTTATATTCATCGCCACCAAACTCATCGGTATTGCCTTGCAATACAACCGCTTTAATATTTTTTTCTTTTATGAAATCAGCATTTGCCTTTATATAGTCTTTCATATCAGTTCTAATGTCATATCTATCAAAGTCGAAATAAATTGTCGTAAGAGAATCTACTTTGATAGCATCGCCATATGCTGTGCCCTCATTATTTCCGGCATACTCTTCTTCAGTATCGCCATTGGAGTTTCCAGACATACCATTTTCACCAGCATTGTTATCTGCATACGGATCATTTGAATCAGAATCGCCACTGCCATCATAACCATCTCCCCCACTCACAGCACCATCAGGCATAAAACCACCTTCAGGCAAACCTCCACCGCCCGGATTTGCCACTGCCTCTTCAGGTTCTTGACCATCAACTTCTTGTTGCACCTCTGTAGTTTTCTGCGTGGTGTTGCCATCCTTTTCTACACTTTTACTACCACAGCCAACCGCAAAAAAAAGTGCAAGTAAAACACTTGAAAGCTTTAAATACTTCATGATATCTCCTTAAATCTCAAAAAAATGTTTTGCTATTCTATCAAAAAAACAAAAAAAATTACCAATCAAACGCTTGAATTTTTACATTTTTTAGTGGAAAAAGGAAACTTTTGTTAATTGATAATCGGATAATGCCAATTGCTTGTTCATTTTTTTGTTGGCGTAAAAACATAATAGAATCTCCATCATGAGAGAATGCTGGGATTCTATTTGTGCCTATTTTACTCAAACGACGAACATAGTCGCTATGGGCTGAAACTAAATAGAGATTAAATACATTCAACCCAGTTTCTTCATCACTTTCTCTACTAGAATACACTATATATTGCCCAAAAGTTGATAGTGTGCTATTGTTGCGTCCTTTAAATACAATTTGTGTAACATTGGCGTTTGGCATAAGATCTTGCATGAAAATATTTGGATACCCAAGTCTATCAGATACAAATACAAAACTTTTTTCATTATTGGTAAAATGTGCATTGACATCAATGCCTGAATACCTTGTGAGTTGTGTTAGCTTTTTACTCTTTACTTCATATAAAAATATATCGCTTAATCCAACTGGGGCAAGTGATAATAGTAACTTATCGCCATGCTTTGACACATCAGACACTACCGCCATGCCTTGACTTGAGATGACTTTCTCGTTTTTTCCACTATACATGTTATATTTATATATGGTCGCCTCATGCGTTACGAGTGTGTAGTAGAATTCTTCTTGCTTACTATCTGCCCATTTTGGAAACATGTTGAGACCATTACTGATGATAGTTTTTTGGTAGGTAAAGGTATAGTCTGCAATGAGAATATTGCTACGACCAGAACCAACATAATTTGAAAAAACGACATAACGATTTAGCCAATCAGCATTTGGTGCTTTGATACAATCATTAAGATAGCTTGCCATAGCATGGGCGATAAATGGATAGCGTTCTGTCTCATCTTCTCTATATTCTGTTGTGATGGTCTTACCACTTGCATATTCATATAGGCTAAGGGTGGCTATGAGACTACCACCTTTTTTCTTTTGTGAAACTTGTGCGATAAAATTCATATTTTTATTTTTATAATCCTGCAGTGCAAGATTATTTTGCAAAATATCAGTCTTCAAGGTATCATCATAATATACATTAAAATGCCCAAGTGTCTTTAAGTCTTGCACCAACATTTTGTATATTGCCATGGTATTATCAGCACCATCACTACTTACAACTTGAATATTTGGGATATTGTCTGTTTGTCTTGTTACAACAATTGTTTTATCTTCTGCGTATAAGCCCACAGAATGCATGGCAAACATTGCACAAAACGCAAATATTGCATAAAAACACCTAAAGCGATACATTGCACTTCCTTAGCTAAATTTATTGTTCGTGTAGAATGATAGCAATTTATTGTTAAAACATAAAATAAAACGCTGCTTAATCCGCAAACACTACTTATATGTTTTGCAAAATTGTTTATAGCTATGGGCATACATGTAAATATATGATTAGCTATTACAAAACAACATGTTTATTTTCATGTCGTGTTAATTTACTTGTTATAATACAATTATTATTGCTATGATAAGAAAAAATAAGATTCTCTTTTAATGTATGAATAGTTTTTGCAGTAAGCTCACCCCAAAGGGTAGGGCATACCAAAGATTTTTTACACTACATTGATACCACCTGCGTTTTTACGCTATTCTCCACAATGTCAAATATCACCTTGCTTTGTTCGCTTAACTCTTCATTAAGGATTAAATCTGCAAGTCTGTCTTCAATCTCTCTTTGCACTGCCCTTTTTAGCGGTCTTGCACCAAATACAGGATCAAAGCCAGAATCTGCTAGATAATCTTTCATAGAATCTGTTAAAACAAGCGTGATATTTCTATCCTTAAGTTTTAGGGCTACCTGCTGTGTTAAAATATCAATAATATTTCTAATATCATCTTTACTTAAAGCATTGAAAATAATCTTATCATCAAGTCGATTTAGAAATTCTGGTCTAAAAAATTTCTTTAACTCTTGCTCGATTTTCTCCATTTGAGAAGCCCTTTGTGCTTCTACTAAGCTGTTTAGAATCTCTTTTTCTCTCTCTAATTTCTCTCTAGATTCTATATTGCCCTCTTTTATTGCTTTTTGTAAAGCCGCAATATCATCTCTTTTCATTGCCACTTCTTTAGAATCTTCGCAAATAAGTTCACTGCCTATATTACTCGTTAGGATAATAATTGTGTTTTTAAAATCCACAACAACGCCTTTATTATCACTCAATCTTCCATCATCTAGCACTTGTAAAAGCACATTAAAGACTTTTGGATGCGCCTTTTCCACCTCATCAAAAAGCACGACACTATAAGGCTTTCTTTTAATGGCTTCAGTCAAGATTCCGCCCTCTTCATAGCCTACATAGCCCGGGGCTGCTCCAGTCAATTTTGTCGCATCAATCTCTTGCATATACTCACTCATATCAAGCCGCACAAGTTCTTTTTCACTATCAAACAAAAACTTTGCTAACGCCTTTGCACTCTGTGTTTTACCAACACCACTAGACCCTAAAAATAAGAAACTAGCAATAGGGCGATTTGCATCATTTAGCCCTGCTTTATTGCGTTTAATCGCACGGGCAATGCTTTCAATAGCCCTGTCTTGCCCTATCACACTTGCTTTTAAATTCTCTTCAATATGCAAGATTCTATGCTTTTCAGATTCTAACATTTTACCTACTGGGATCTGAGTCCAACGCGATACAATCTCTGCGATACTCTCTTTTGTTACAGCATGTTTTAGGAGTGATCCACTCTTTTGTAGATCCTGCCATTTTGCTTCAAGATTCTTTAATTCAGCTTGTGCGTTTGGAATCTTTCCATGCTCTATCTCTCCAGCCCTTGCATAGTCGCCACTTCGGCGTGCTATCTCGCTTTCTCTACGCAAAGATTCTATATCATTTTTCACTTTTGCAATATCGCTAAATATCGCCTTTTCATTTTCAAAGGCACTTTGCAATCCACTTAGCTTTTCTTTAGAATCTATGAGTTCTTTTTCTATCTCTTGCAAACGCGTATTGTGCTGTTCGTTTTTGTCAAGGTTTAGGGCAACCTTTTCAACTTCTAATGCTTCAATATCCCTTTTTGCTTTTGCAATGGCTTTTGGTTCAGATTCTATTTGCATTTTGAGTTCTGCTGCTGCCTCATCGATTAAATCGATAGCTTTGTCAGGCAAATAGCGATTTGTGATATAGCGACTTGATAGCTTCACGCTCTCCACTAATGCCCCATCGGTAATGCTTACATTATGGTGTGCCTCTAGGCTTTCTTTAATGCCACGCATGATTTGCAAGGCTTCATTTTGACTTGGTTCATTAATATTTACAGGTTGGAATCTCCTTGCAAGGGCTGCATCTTTTTCAAAATATTTTCTATATTCTTTTAGCGTTGTAGCCCCGATTGTTCTTAGCTCTCCCCTTGCTAATGCGGGTTTTAAAATATTTGCTGCATCCATGCCACCTTCACTCGCACCTGCCCCAACAATAGTGTGAATCTCATCTATGAATAATATAATCTCATCATTATTTTTTACTTCATCAACAACCGCTTTCAATCTCTCTTCAAAATCGCCACGATACTTTGCCCCCGCCATTAATGCAGTCATATCAAGGGCTATAACCTGCTTATTTTGCAAGGATAGTGGCACTTCTTTTTTTGCTATTTTTATGGCTAGTCCCTCTACAACTGCGGTTTTGCCAACACCCGGTTCTCCTAGCAAAATAGGATTATTTTTTGTTTTTCTAATTAAGATTTGCATCATTCGCTCAATCTCTTCATTCCTGCCAATAACTGGATTTAGCTTATTTTGTGCGGCAAGTTTGCTAAGATTTATGCCATATTTATCTAGCGTTTCAAGAGTGTCATCACTACTTTGAGAATCTATTTTCATACCTTTTCGCATATTTTTTAGCGTATTGATTAATTCTAATTTATCAATATTTTTTAGCAAATCTTTGAAATGTGAATCAAGATTTGCTCTCACAAAGCTATCCACACCGATGAAGCTATCACCTTGTGTTGTAGCAAAGCTTAGGGCATTTTGCAAGGCTTCTCGCAGTGATTTACTAAGCGACATATTTTGCGTATTTGCATTGCTAACTTTAGGCAATTTATCAATCTCAAGTGTGAGATTCTGTATTAAGGCATTAATATTTTCATTATTTTTTTGCAATGCTTGATATAAAAGCATATTAGAATCTGCAAGCATAGCAAGCAATGTGTGAATGGGCTGTGTTTCATTATTTTTATGCGTAATGGCAAATTGAGCCGCATTGTTTAATATCTCTCTCATTTGGTTTGTCAATTTATCAAAAATACTCATAAGAAACTCCTTATATAAAATGTGCTGAAATCATAGCATAAATTTAGCAATATTTATAAACAAGTGCTAATTTTTTTAAAATTTTATAGTATTTATATAATAAAACTTTAGCTAATTGATATAAAGTTATATAAATATATACTACTAAACCTTTTAAAAAGATACTTTGTTTCTATACTATTCAAAACGCATAGAATCTGGTGTATGAAAAATACATGAGTAAATAAAAATCAACAAAATTTCAGCTTAAATATTATATGATTGTAGTTATAAATCACTTTGAGTTTAGGGGACTTGCCATGACTTTAGAAGAATATAAACAGAAAATAGAAAAAAATCCAGATTATTCACCCGGTTGGGAAGCTATTGAATCTTGTTTTAGCACAATTTATGGCAACCAAAAACCGCGTCATTATGCTACAAATCTTGCCTCCCGTGCGAATCTTGGTGGCGATCAATACCTTGATGGTTACAGCATTTACACTTCTATGAATGAATATCAGCATATTGTTACCTATGGTATGAGTGAGTTATACGCAAATGAAGAATCTTTTGGTGGTGAATGGAGTGGCTGGGGCTATGAGATGACTTTTAAGCTTGTAGCAAATAAGCCTGAAGAGTGCCTATGGGTGCTAAATACACTTGCAAATCTTGCGTTTTTTACGAACACGCAAGAAAGCTATTTAGAGAATTTGCAATTTATCGCAGGTGATGGCAAGTCCCTTAGCCGCGATGATAAGTCCTTAATTACAGCTATGATTGTAACGCATGATACAGAGATACAAGGCGTTACAACAGAGCATGGCAAACTCCAGTTTCTACAACTCGTAGGCATTACACAAAAAGAGTTAGAATGGATTATGCAATATGATAATGCAGATGATAACAAAAAAAGCATACAAGAGTTAATCTACAAAATGCAAGATGATAATCCATACCTTGCCACTGATATGAATAGACAAAAAAGTTATGTGTGATGTTATGCAATCCATTTGTTATGGAGAATGGGATTGCGGCTTACAGATCATAAAAATGATTAACTAAATTCTAAAAGTGATTTTTATCTATGGCTAAAAACTAGGTTTTTTTATAGAATCTTATTGCCGCACTGCAAAACAATTTGAAAACTTGCATTATCATAGAGCATCCACTTCATTCATATACTCTTGCAATATCTTTTTTGCTTCATCAATCTCTATATCTTGTGGTAAAAATAAAGGCTTATGTATATAATAGTCAATGCGGCTAAAAGGCTTTGGAATGCAGAATTTATCCCATGTCTTTAGCTCCCAATATGCACTAGGTTTTACTCTACAACCACAGATTCCAACACCACTTCTCATAGCCATGAGTAAGATCCCATTTGCAATGCTTTTATATGGACCTTTTGGACCATCTGGGGTAACGGCTACATCTTTGCCTTCTTTTAAAGCTCTAACTGCTTGTATCAAAGCCTTTGTGCCACCTTTATGTGTGCCTGTGCTGCCACGGATAGATTCTAATCCAAACTGCTCAAAATACTGCTCCACCATCGCCCCATCATTATGTGCGGCAGTGATTAAACACATATTTGGAATCTCTCTAGCCTTTGCGTAAAGATAGGGCATCATTAAGAAATTGCCATGCCATAAGCACGCAATGAAATTATTATCCTTGACATAATCAGTGATATGAAATCTTTTACGGCATGTTATATTGATAGTTTTTGATATAAATAGCATAACTTTATGTATGTATCTGCGTTTTAGCTTCTGCTGCCGCTCTCGCGTAAGGAATCTATCAAAAAAAGACATTCAAATACTCACTTTTCTATGCTTTTACCAAAAAGCGTGCTACCTACAACTTTTATAATCTCTATATCCACAATAGCACCCATATCGATGAATTCATTCTCGATTCTAATCAATCTATTTGTATCGCTTCTGCCTTCACTAAAAGTCTCACTCAGTGATTTTTTATTAGAATCTATTAGCACTTTACGAATCTTTCCTAGCTCTTTTTGGCTATTTTCTTGTAAAATCTCTCTGTGTCTTTGCTGCAATATCGCTAATCTCTCTTTTGCTACTTCCTTTGGCACACTATCCTTATCTCCCCATGAATGCGACAGAGTATTTGGGCGCGGTGAGTAAATAAAGCTATACATTGTATCAAAACGCACAGATTCTAAAACGCTCATTGTCTCTTTAAAATCATCATCATTTTCACCCGGAAAGCCCACGATAATATCCGTGCTAATGCCTACATTTGGACTTTGCTTTTTTAAGTATGCAATGCGGTCTAGATACCATTCCTGCGTATAGCCACGCTTCATTGATTTTAGAATCTTATTTGAGCCGCTTTGCAGGGGGATATGTATGCTTTTACAAATCTTTGGATTAGAGGCAAACTCGTCTAAAAAAGAATCATTCATATGCAAAGGATGCGGACTTGTAAAGCGGATACGCTCTAAGCCATCTATCTTGCTTAGCTCCCTTAAAAGCGTAGTGAAATCAATCTTTTCATGCGGTGCGCTAAACCTTACACCATAATTATTTACATTCTGCCCTAATAATAGAATCTCTTTGACACCATTTTTAACTAGCTTGTCTGCTTCTTTATAAAGCAAATCAAAAGGGATAGAGATCTCTTTACCACGCGTAAAAGGCACAATGCAATACGCACATTTTTTATCACAACCGATGGAGATATTTAGCAATGCCTTAAATCCACTCTGCTTAGAATCTGAAAAAACATAAGTGCTATCATCATAGCTTGTATCAATCTCTACTGCTTTTGGTTTATGTATAATGCTTGTGATTTTAGAGATATTTCTAGCCCCCAAAACAAAATCTACATGCGGCGATTTTTTGATAATCTCATGCCCCATAGCACTTGCCGTGCAGCCGCATATGCCAATCTTTGCCCCATCTTTTTTATGCTTTGCAAATTGTCCTATTTCACTAAATAGCTTTTGTTCTGGCTTCTCTCTAACAGAGCAAGTATTAATGAGTATGAGATCTGCTTCTTGCATATTCGCAGTCAAGCTATACCCCTCTTTATCTTGCAATTCTGCAATAATATGCTCACTATCACGCACATTCATCGCACAGCCCAATGTTTCTATATAAAGCTTTGGATTGCTAGTCTTTGTCTGCATGAGATTATTTCCTTATGGTTATGTTAGATTTATATGAATTGTTTATAAAGTTCGAGAGAATTATAGAATCTTTGTGTTATTAAAAGCTTAATGGGAGTTTTGTTTGTGATTTTAAACATGAAGTAGATTTTATGTTTTAGAATCTAATGATTAAAAATTAATGTCGCTCAAAAACTTACATTTTAACTGCAATTCACTAAACTCTTCTTCTGCCAAAGATTCCCATACAACTCCACTGCCGACACCATAGTGATAATATGCTTCTTGCTTGGGCTTATAAAGTGTGCGGATAGGCACACTCATAATGCACTCTTTTTTGCTAATCACACCAATAGCACCGCAATACACCCCCCTTTTTCGCTGTTCTAACTCGCTGATTATATGCGTAGTTTTGTATTTTGGCGCACCTGTGATAGACCCGCATGGAAATAGTGCTTTTAAAACCTCAATGATTCCATAGTGTTTTGGCAGTTTTGCTTGTATTGTTGATACCATTTGATGTAGCGTAGGATAGGTGCGGATAGCAAATAGTTCTTTGACACGCACACTTCCTTGCAGTCCTATGCGACTTAAATCGTTTCGCAATAGATCTACAATCATCACATTTTCGCTGCGATTTTTAGAATCATAATGCAGTGTTTTAAGGTTAGAAAAATCCCTTACCCTATCAATGCCCTTTATTTTTGGAATCTTTTTATATTGTTTGTAGAGTTTTAGATTTGGCTTTACTTCGTTTTTTATTTTGTTTTTCTCTATAAATGCACGCTTTATTGTGCCTTTCATAGGTTGTGTTGTGATAGTGTGATTTTTATAATGAAAAAAGAGTTCTGGGGATAGGGATAAAATCTCTACATGTTTATTTGTAATATAGGCTTTATAGGCTGTGTTTTGCCGACTGGATAGAATCTTAAAGTAAGTAAAAGAATCTTTCTTTAGCATGGGTTCTAATAGGATTTCTTGTGTGTAATTTACCTGATAAGTATGCCCTTGTTCTATATTTTCTTTAATGCGTGAAAAGTCGAGAATATAACGCTCTTTATCAAGGGGTTTTACTATCTTAAAAAGTTTATTTTTTTGATATTTTTTTTGGATTGGTTTAAATTTCTTTCGTTTTAGAAAAAGCTCAAAGTAGAGAAGTGGTTCTTTTATGTTGTTTGTTTTAATTGTGCTGGGGTTAGATTCTGTATTTCCTTTTACTTGGGTGGGTGCAGGGCATTGGGGTGCGGATTTTTTAGAATCTACATTCTTGCAAGTGTGAGTTGCTGTAAAAGTTGAAAAATCTTTTTTAGATTCTAAAACTTTAGATACTTCGACTAAAGTCTCAGTATGACAAGTTTTAGAATCTAGATTCTCTATTGTTTGTACCTTGAATTCCGCACTTCGCTCAAGTTGTTTAGAATCTAGATTTTTACCATCTTGCATACCATAATAGGAATCTTGTAAAAGCAATCCGCATTCATAGGTTAAATAGCCAACAAAATAGCCCTTCTTTTTTCTTTTTGTATGATTTTGCATGATACGCAAACATGCCATAACCTCATCATAGCTAAAAGCTTGGAAAATGCGTTTAGAATCTGTGTAGATATAATCTCCAAAAACAAACATAAATCTACCTATTTAAAGCTATTAAATCGTAAAATCATATAGAATCTGTGTAGCATTTTCATTGCTAACTAAATCGTGTATAAACGCATTTTGTATCCATGATATTGGCATATTTTTCCAATCATTTTGCGTAGCAAAGGCACTAAACCATCGCATAAAAGCAAGGCGAAATGGGCTATTCACCCATGATAAAGGGGCAATCTCATCACGCATACGCCACACTTTAACAAGCTCCAAGCAAACCTGCATTTCATGCTTATATAAAGTCTGTATTGTAAAATAATTACCTTCAGTATCAACCGCATAAAAGCCACTAAAAGATATATTAGGGCGTATGTTTAAAGCATTAGATTCTAAGATATGTAGCTCTAAAGGCATGGATTCTAAAAAGCCAGATTCTGTGTTTATTGAAGTAGTGTTTGTGCTATCTTGTGCTGTATTTGTAGAATCATTATTTTTATCAATTGCATTAGAATCTATTTTATTTACTTGAAGTGTTTTGCTTGAAGCGATACGCATATTAAAGCTATTGATCGCTTTTATAAAGGTTTTAAATTCTTCTTTATCATTGATTGTAAAGAGAAGTTTTTGCGATTTTATATGAAGTATTTCTGCGATTTTTTCTCTCTCGCTTTGTGGCAGGGCTGTCGCTTGAGTGAGATTTGGGAATATATTAAGCAGATAAATCTCATTTCTATTTGTTTGGGCAAAAAGCATGGAATGTGATTTATTCCTAAAATAGTCTATAAGCTTTTTTTGTTTATCTTTATCTCGTAAGAATTTTGGCAATTTATTCTGTATTATAGAATCTTTAAACATATAAAAATTATTGTTGTAAAAAGAGATGATAAACTGCTTACTAAAAAGCTTTTGTGTGATATGTAAAGGAAATCTTACATGCTCTAAGACACTCTCTTTATTTGCTTGAAAATAAGGGTTTTTATCTTGGCTTAGATGAGATCCCCTTGCTACAAACTGCCACTTTTTTGTATCAATAATGCAAGGATAAAATGCGTGTATAAGCTCGACTAAATCCTTTGGTCGCTTGATTGAGGGATATTCCACACCGATAAAATCCCTGTTTTCTTTCAATATAAATCGCTTGTTATGTAAAAGATGATCGAAAAATTTTTGTAGCTTTCTTTGTGCTTCTTTCTCTTCTTTTGGGATAAAAATGGTATTTTTCAAGCTTTTATCTGTGAAGCCATGCTGGTTTAACTGCAATATGCGTAAATAGCCCCCAAACTCAACTTGAGATTCTAGAATAAAGTTTTTATCATTTAGCTGTATAGGCAGCCCTGTTTTATTACGATGTCCAAATACTTGGTAGAAATTCTCTGGCACATTGTATGCAAATGCTTGTGAAATGCCACTTGCATTAAGATATGAGCCTACGCCATGTATGCTTTGTGCGGCACTTAGCAGGACTAAACGCTTTGGCATATTTGAGATTCCACCATGTGTGCAAATCACCCTTTTATCATGGAATTTGTAGAAAAGATAGGGCTTTAATTTGAGATACAATCTTTTTGCATCATTTTTATCTAAACCTTTTTGCTCTAACTCTATCTGCGTGCTGAAGCGAAACTCTTTTGACTCAACCTCCCTATTATTTGCCCACTCCCATAGCCATTTCTCATGATTACCCTCAAGCAAACACACATTTTTTCTATCCATAATCTGCATTAAAAACTCTAGCACTTCATAATTTTGGAATCCCCTGTCAATATAATCCCCAAGAAAGATATAAAACTCATCATTTTTCATATCTTTTAGATATTGCTTCAATACATGATATGAGCCATGTATATCGCCTATGTGATGGACTATCTTGTAGCCATTGAGATTGTAAGGGTCTGTATCTAGCATTGTCTTAATCTCATCTGGGGCTATAATCTTACATTTAATGGGAATCTCTTCATTATTCATGGTGTTATAGAGAGTTTGTAACTCTTCTTTTGTATAAGGGTCTTTTTGTGTGCTGTTTCTCTCACAAATCATCTCAAAAGGTATATGGCTAAAATCTACTATAAGCACTTCATATGCATAATGTTTTGCCATTTCTTTGTAGTTACTCCAGTATGATTTTAAAATATGTAAATCTTCTATAATGATAAACTCACCACGCTCCATTCTTGACTGCAAGGCTGTAAAAAGCATTTGATATGCAAGCTTATCATTTTGCTTTGGCTGTGTAAATTTACCAGAATCATCAAGCATAGGTGCGTGTAAGAGTTGCTGAAAATGCTTTGGATTCAATACATAAGATTCTAAATTATATTGCTGTATCCATGTGGTCTTCCCACATAAAGGCATACCGCGTGTTACAAGTAAATACCGCATATCTCATATCCTTTTTTCTTTACCATGAAACAAAAAATAATAAGCAATTATAACGAATTTTTAAGGGGAGATTCTGAATTCTTATATCAAGTGTCTTATCTTGCTCATAAATGTGAGAAATCCATATTTATATATTCTACACCCGCCCAAGCAACAGAGAATATAGAATATACAAAATGTCTGTCTAGTCGAAGTTCAAATCAATCTCATGTTAAACTGCAAGGATATGGAATTAGCGTTACTTTTCAGTCTTATTATTCTCTTTTAACATGCGTCTAAGACTTACATAAAACTTCATCCATTCATCAAGCTGCATGATAGGATGACCGCCCCATTTGCTTTTGGGTGGTAAGTTTTTGGATACCGCTCCTCTGCCTGCAACTTGCACGAAGTCCCCGATATGCACATGTCCGCCTGTGCCAACTTGCCCGCCTAGCACAACATTTCGTCCTGTTGTAGTAGATCCTGCCAAACCAACTTGTGCTACAAGCAATGAATGTTCTCCTACAATAGAGTTATGTGCGATAACGCAACTATGTCCGACTTTACTGCCTTTTTTAACGCGAGTTTCACCAAAAACAGCTCGATCTATTACATTATTTGCACCGATTTCTACATCATCTTCAATAATTGTGCGTCCATTATGCTCAATCTTTGTGTGTTCGCCAAGTGCATTTTGCGCGTATCCAAAGCCATCGCTACCAATGACACTATTAGCATGGATAAGCACTCTATCACCTATCACACTTTCACGATAAATCACAACATTTGGATAAATCTTGCAATTTGCCCCAATACTCACATTATCAGCGATCACAACGCCGGGCATAATCATGGTATTTGCCCCGATAGTTACATTTTTACCTAGCACGACATTTGCTGCGATAGATGCACTTGTGTCGATTTTAGAATCTGCATGTGGTCTTGCTATAAAATCGCCTTTTGCAAAAAGCTGTGAAAGCAGGGCAAATGCTAAATGTGGGTTATCAACGATAAGAGGCTGTATATGGTTTGGCACTTTGTCTTTTATGGATTCTCTAATTAACACCGCTCCAGCCTTAGAATCTTGTAAGCCCTGAATGTATTGGTCTTGTTGTATATAACTTACTTGATTTTTAGTAGCAGATTCTAATGGGGCTAACCCTTCTAGTATAAAATCATTTGTAATTTCATTTTTCAATACCGCATTGCTACCAAAAGTCTTGTTAATTGCTTTACTTAGTTTCATAAGATTCCCTTAATTATGTCTATATTGCCATGTGGAGATTATGCTTAGTTTTAAATATCTATAAAAGTTTAATAAAGATCACTGAAGCATGGCGTTTAATCCATGCCCTATTTACAAAAGATAGGTTACTTTGTAATGGGTAACTACTTTTAGTTATGTTGCTTAAAGCGAGCAGCTCCAACTTCGATTCTATATCTATTAAACACATCGCCATTAAATAGATTGAGAGTTTGCCCTGCTTGTTCTTTATCTAATTTATAAAATCTATTTGTATCTTGTGTAATTTTATCATAAGCACGACCTAGATTAAAGCCTTTATTTGTGCGATTTGTCAGTGTGATATACACGGTTTTGATATTAGAATCAAGCATAGCAGAATCTCTTAGCGTTACAAAAAGTTTGTTGAGACTTTCTTTTGTGCGTTCGTCAATCGCGTCATTGCCCCATACATAGCCCATCGCATTGCCATATATATAACCTACACCAGAGTTATAAAGTGTATGTGCGAGTTGATTATATCTTTTATTTGCATAATCTGAAGCTTCACTAGAATCATCAATCATATCAGCAAAAATATGCTCATAAATTTTCTGTGGTAATTGTGGCTTTGTGATAGCAATATCTACACCATAAAGATTCACATCAATACTGCTTAATATATCTTTAAAACTATCCATTCTTTCAGCTAATTGCTTTTTATCTTTTGTGTTTGCTACTTCTCTTAACATTTTATCCCAAAACGCTGTGCTTTTTTGCAATAAAGACATAGAATCTACATTAGCAAATAGAGATGAATCAGCTTTTGCTCTCAAGCGAATATTGAGTTTATATGAGTCGCTATCTATCGTGCAAACAAGCTGTTCATTCACTTGCTTTTTATCATTGTGGATTTGAGTGAAATCAGAGCATTGAAAAGACTTTGGCACAAATGGCTTTAAGTCATAATTACTAGGTACTTCAATCTTTCCGCTTACTCTCTCAATCACGCGTGAATCTTTATAATCAAGCGTGTATCTATAATCACGCAATACAAAGCCATTTGTATTACCAATCTCATAGCGGTCAGTCTTACATATCGCAGTCCTATCGCCACCTTCACACTCAAACTTATTGGCATGATCAAACATGCTTGAGATAGACACTCTCATATAATCATCAGCTTTACCACCAGCATACGCAGACGAAGCTAATAACCCACTCAGTGTAAAAGCACACACCAAAGCTTTCATACCGCCATTTACAAGAGTGCGACTATCAGTATTTTTACCTTTTAAACCGCTTTTAAAACCTTTAAACTTCAACATACTTTTCCTTTTTTACAAGATTGTAGAATACTATCTTAAATTGTATAAAAATTCAACTTAATTTATCATAAAAAGCCAAAACTTCATTGCTTTTTCTCTTGTGTTTGCTATTGTGTTAATATTGTATACCATTCTTTTATGCTTTTTTCACTCACTTGTGCGAGTAGTTTTGCTTTTTGTTTTGGTGGTATATCAAGGGCTAAAATATCATCTTTACCTAACCTTAGAATCTTTTCTTTGGAATCTTTTAAAGAGTTTTTAGAATCTTTTTGGATAATTATGCAGTATTCCCCCTTAATATTATTTGGCAATTTAGCAAGTATTTCTTGTGGGCTACCTATGATTTCTCTCTCATATAACTTTGTGAGTTCTTTATATACAAAAAGTGTAGAATCTGGCATAAATAAGGCTATATCGCTTAAGGATTCTCTAAGTCTTTTGGGGCTTTCATAAAGGATTATATGCGTTGTGTTATGATATTCAAGTAAGGATTTTAAATGCTTTTGTCGCTCTTGTTGCTTATGGGCTAAAAAGCCACCAAAGTAGAATGCCCCCTCTAATCCACTACACACAAACGCATGACTAAATGCACCCCCGCCAAGCACCACTTCATATTCTATATTATTCTCTCGCACATACCGAAGTAGTAATGGCCCCGGATCACTAATATTTGGCATACCTGCATCTGTGCAAAAGGCAATATCTTGTGTGAAAAAATCTTTATTTGCATTCCTTAAAAACTCATCTTGATTATGACTATGAAAGCTTATGAAGTGCTTTTCTTGTGGATTTATATTTGGATAATTTTGCTGTATAAAATCATTGCGTAATAATAGAGTGAGTAATTTCTTTGTTACGCGTGTGTCTTCACATAAGATGACTTTGCATTTATTAAAAACCATAAGCGTATGTAATGATATATCAAGTAGATTCCCTATTGGCGTAGGCACAAAAAATAGCATAATGATCCTTTTTAGACACAAATATTTAATTTGCAAACTCTAATTATTATCATTAAACTTTAAGATTTAGCGATTATTTTTGTAGTAATGTAATGTAAGACTTATAGCGGCTTTTTTGCAATGTATTCTATTTCAGAATCTTGTATTTGGTGTTTTTGCAAAATCATACAAGATTCTATAAAGAATGACAACAAAGCTATATCGCCTAAAGTTAAAATAGATGATACGGCACAGAATCTATCCTAAAAATTCACATGCTTGCGCAATACTTGTAAAGTATAAGATTCCCTCTTTCAAGCAATACTCCCTCGCTTCTTTTACATTTTCGCCACCAAGTAGAATTGGCACAACTTTATGCTTAAATGTATATTGTTTTAGAATCTTAACCGTGCCTAACGCATCAGTCATATCCTGCGGTGTGATAAGCATATAGATTAAATCAAGATTTGGAAAAGTATCTACAACCTTTAAGGCACTCTCATATCTATCTGGCAGGGCATCGCCTATTACATCGATTGGATTATTATGCGACCACATTGGTGGCAGGACAGAATCTAGCTCACTTTTTTGTGCATCATTAAGCTCATATAATTCCTTTTTTCTTGCAGCTATTGCATCTGTTAAAACGGTTCCCGGACCTCCAGCATTTGTGATGACTGCGATATTTTTCACATCTTTAAATAATGGTGCAAAAAGTAGTGAATCTAGAGTATTCACAACTTTTACACCCAAGCTTTGCATGATTCCATTAAACATAGCGTAATTGCCACTAAGATTGCCTGTATGTGAAAATGCGGCTTTTTTTGCGGCTTCAGACTTTGCGGCTTTGAAAAGATATATTGGCTTGTTGCAATTTCTAATGCTCTCACACAAGGATTTACCGCGTGCCACACCCTCTAAATACAATGCAATGCTCTCACAGCTTTTCGCATTATTTAGCATAGGAATGATTTCAGCACTTCTTAAATCCACCGCATTCCCAACACTAATTAAATGTGAGAATCCAAGTCCAAGCTCTGCTGCCCTATCCATGAGACTTGCTAAAACCGCACCACTCTGTGATACAAACGCATGGCTTCCATCATGCACCATGCCCGTGCCAAAGGTGATATTTAGCTTCTCTTCATTCGCATAGAATCCAAGACAATTAGGACCAATAACATTAAAGTTATGCGTTGCCGCTAGTCTGCCAATCTCTTCTTCTTCTGCATCATGTCCGCTTTCTTTGAATCCTGCAGTAATGATAATGAGATTTTTTAGCCCTTTTTTGACTAACTCATGGATTGTAGGGATAACAAATTTCGCACCAATCACAATCACAGCGGTATCAATATCGCCCTCAATCTCACTCACACTTTTATATAATTTCTTACCAAAAAGCTCCCCGCCTTTTGCATTAACATAAAGCAATTCGCCTTTAAAACTTTGTGCGTTTTTTGCTATCGTGTAGCCCGTTTTGCCCTTTTCCGTGCTAGCCCCAACAATCACTACTCGATCATTCTTTAAGAAGTCTGGTCGCTTTTTCTCTCTTTGTATTTCGCTATATTCTAGTTTGCCTTTTAAGATTCTAGCATCGACTGCAACTAAGCCATCTTTTGTAAGCTTTAAGGGATTTATATCAAGCTCTTTTATCTCATTTTCTTGCAACATTTTTTGCACACTCTTAACAAGATTAATCACCCATTCAATCTTATAGTCAAAGCCTCTAAAACCATCAAAAAGCTTTGCTATTTTTGTTGTGGCTAAAGCCCTTTTAATCTCATCTTCTCTCGCATCAGATTCTATATAGCACACATCTTTATATAACTCAAGATAGATCCCACCCTTGCCAAATAAGATAACATTCCCAAAGGTAGAATCTTCCACACTTCCAATATAAAGCTCTTCGCCAAATACCATTTGCGTGATGATAAAGCCATCATTACTATCAAGCTCAATATTGTGCTTTTTAAGATTTGCAATGATTTGTTCCCTTGCTTTCTCTAGCTCATCGTTACTTGTAAGGTTGAGCATCACACCACCTACATCGCTTTTATGCACTACCTTTGGTGATTGTATCTTTATAACAGCTGGGAAAGCATCAAATGTGATTTTTTCTCTCAAGCCCACGCTTTTACATGCTGGTGTTTTTATCCCATATTTACCTAAAAAGCTATAAAGCTCACTTTCGCTTAATGTATGATTTTGCATATCTGCTCCTTTTGTAGAATAAAGCTAATTGTAATGCAGAATAAACATAAAGCAGCAGTGTTATATGATATTCTTATGTAATTTATGATTTTGTTTTTCTTTTTTACTCAATTTGTTATACAGAGCTTGTAAATATGAATGTGATATATCAAAAATTATTTTTCGCCAATATTTTGCATTTTCTCTATTTGTGTTTGTAATGATTGCACTTTGCGTTCATTTCCTGCCACACCACCTGCGATAGTGAAGAGTATGCTAAGATTTAGCGCAACAAAGAAAAAGCAGAGTATGCCAACGCCTATGCTAAGTTTCAATGCATTTTTTGTAGTCTTTTTCTGTGCGTCTAGCTCATTTTGTAAACTCTTTACTTGCTCTAGCAATGCCTTTATATCAGAATCCATATCTATCCTTTTTGTAAATATCCCAAAAACCATCTACATAAATGCACCAAAATAATGCAAATCGTGCCAACAAAAGTGATAGCCGCACCGGGCATAACATTATAAGCATAAGCAAGAAATAAGCCAATAACCATAAACAATAACGCAAAGATTCCAGCAAAAAACATTTGAGTTTTGAGCGTTTTTGCAAAAATATTTCCCATATACGCAGGGATAGAAAGCATGGCTAATACAAGGATTAAACCCGATATTTGCATACTAAGAATGATCCCAATGGCAATAAATACAAAAATGCTTTGTGTAAAGATATTTGTATGAAGCCCACGCAACTGGCAAAACACAGAATCATAACTCACGCTTAGAATCTCTTTATAATACATACCAACAAAAAGCAGCAAAATCACATCAAACACGCCCATAAGCAGCAAAGATTCCATATCCACACTAATAAGTGAGCCAAAGAGATAAGATTCCATATCGGCATTTGCGTTTGGACTAAGATTCATAAACACCACGCCCACAGACATGCCAAGCGCCCACAATATCGCATTAAAAGTATCAATATGTGTATCCCATTTCTTCTGCACAAACGCAAGGCTAAATGCCACAATAATCGCACTGATACTTGCCCCAAGCAATACAGAAAAGCCGAAAAATAACGCAATGCCAATCCCACCATACGCACAATGGGCAACACCGCCACCAACAAATACAATGCGATTTGACACAAGCAAAGAGCCAATTATCCCAGCAATTACGCTAATAAGCACAATAGCAAGTAAGGCATTTTGCAAAAAGCTATATTGCATAATGGCTTGCAGAAAAGATTCTAAAGTTGTTAGCATAATGTCCTATATTTTGTAAGATGTGCGTATTATAATCTTTTAAAGCGAATTTTTATCCGCAAAGATTTATTTTAGAATCTAGAGGCTACAATGACTTATACACTTACCCCCCCCCCCCCACAGAAGACTTCTTAAGCAAATGTTTAAAGTCCAAGCATGAAAGGATAAAACTCATCAACACACTTTTAAAAACATAACTGCATTATTTTGAACCAAACAAGTAAATGCTTTTTTATATGCCATAAAACTCGCTATTGATGGGCTAAATCCTGGATTATGCGTAAGTCAAACATGCAATTTTTAAAAAACACTCAACAAAAGAATAAAAAATGCCGATTTAGTTTGCAACAAGACAAGAAAGACCTAAAGACATCTAACATTTAAGGAGCATAAGATGGCTTTTCAAGT